>CALKIW010000160.1 GCA_937995875.1 uncultured Bacteroidales bacterium
GAAATAGCAGAGACAGAGGAAGTTGGTGTAGACATGACTCCTCATGATGACCCTTGTGCTAAGGAGAGTAGTAGTTGGGATAACAGCGCAGGGACCTCTATCTGGGATGATTAAGTAGGTCTCATGGGCAATCATGCTTTTCCCCGCCTATATGACCGGGAAAAATTTGATTGCCCTTTTAATTTAAAAACCAAAAAACCAAAAATATGAAAAAAGTAATAGTCTCGGCAGCAATGTTGCTGATGTCGATCGTTGCAATAGCAGCCGAAGGATGGCCCGCAAACTATGGCGGCGTCATGCTCCAGGCTTTCTGGTGGGACAGTTATGAGGCCACACAGTGGAGCACACTCACCAACCGTGCAGATGATCTTTCCAAATATTTTGACCTGATATGGGTACCCAACTCAGGTAAAACTTCCGAATGGCACAAAAGCCGGAACAACACCATGGGCTATGACCCTTGTTTCTGGCTTGACCACAATTCGTGCTTCGGCACGGAAGAAGAGTTGCGCACCATGATTAACACCTACAAATCGAAAGGTGTAGGTATGGTGGCCGACATTGTTGTCAACCATAAGAACGGACTCATGAACTGGGTCGATTTTGTAGAGGAGACCGTCGTGGGACGCAATACGGGCAAAACCTACAGTTTGTCTTGGGACAACGACAATTATACCGGTATTTGCTGCACCGACGAAGCCAACAGCAATCCTGCGTCAGGCGTAGCAGGAAAGATTAAGGGGGCAGCCGACACGGGCGATGATTTCGGTGCATTCCGCGACCTCGACCATACCAATGGCACCGTGCAGCAGAACATCAAGACCTATCTCGACTATCTCATTAACGAAATCGGCTATGCCGGGTTCCGCTACGATATGGTTAAGGGATTTAGCGGTGATTTTATCAAAAAATACAATGAGAGCAGTAACCCCGAATTTTCGGTGGGAGAATGTTGGGACGGCTACAACACCATCACCAACTGGATTAACGCTACGGGCAAGACCTCTGCGGCATTTGATTTCCCTTTGAAATACAACATCTATGAAGCCTTCAACAATGGCAACTGGGGAGCACTGGCTAACAAGGGCGTTACGGGTGATACCAATTACAGTCGCTACAGCATAACTTTCGTGGACAATCATGACACCGGGCGCACGGACGGTCATGGCAGCAACCCTCTCGGAAACAATTGGAGTGCAGCCAATGCCTATATCCTCGCTATGCCCGGAACGCCTTGTGTTTGGCTCACACATTACAATGCCGACCCGGAAAATATAGGGAAGATGATTCTTGCACGCAAGGCAGCCGGCGTGAACAACCAAAGCCCGATCCTCCGGTCGGAGCAGCAGAACGGCGGCTATATAATCGAGACGCAGGGTGAAACCGGCTCTGTATATGTGCAGTTTGGTGGTGCTGTGGGAAATGCGCCTGCCGACTATACTCTGGTGACTAAGGGAGACAATTATGCGTTCTATGAAAAGGTTTCCAACCCTCTGCCAAAGGTAACGCTTAGCCCGTCTGCCAGTTTCACCACAGCTACATACGAGGTTACGGCTACTGCAAAAAATGCGGTTTCGGCATGGTACAGGATAGGCGACGGCCCAAAAACATCATTCGCTTCTACAGCAACCTTTACCATTGGCGAGGATGTTGCCTATGGCAGCGACATAACGGTGTATTGGGGGGCAACAGACGGCGAAGGCAATGAAAAGACCGGAGAAACCACCTATACCAAGCGCGATCCTTCTGCCTGCGTGTCGGTTTATATCAAAGCGTCTTCTGCACCCTGTCTCTATGTGTGGTCGGTTGAAGGGGACAACGTAGTAGAGCACAACGGAGCATGGCCCGGAAAACCGCTCTCCGGCACGACTGTGGACGGCGAGTCCTGGTATGTTTTCAGCACGGCCGATGCGTCTTCTTTCAACATCATCATGAGTGATGGGTCCGGAAAGACCGAAGACATCAAAGGCATCAGCAAGGATACATATTATGTATATGGCGGTGGCACAAGCTACAGCATCTACGATCCTAACATAGAAACATACAAGCCCACTCTTGAGAACAGCAGCGAGGTGAGTGTCTTTCTTGAGACCGCATCGTTATCTGCACCCTACGTGTGGATATGGGGCGAAGGCGATGTCAATTATACCGGAGGAACATGGCCCGGAGAAGCCATGACGAAGGTGGGTACGACAGCTGCCGGAGTGTCGGTATATAAGTGGACCTACACCGGAGATCTTACCACAATGCCCAAGAACATTATCTTCTCTGACAACGGGACCAACCAGACCGATGACCTTGATTTCAGCAATCACGGATATTATACCAACGGAACACTGACAGGTACTGTGACCGAGGTGGAGAATACAGAGGTAGATATTAACCTCTCTGTAGACGTGCAGTCTTATGCGTCCGGCTATCCGCTCGATTTCTCTGCAGCGCAAGGGCTGAGAGCCTACATTGCCTCCGGGTATGTGTATCGTGACGGTAAACTCAACATAGTGCTTACACCTATCTCCTACGTTCCTGCCAACACAGGAGTTATCATCAGGGGCGAGGCCGGAAGCAAATATACAGTATCAGTTGCCGACCATCATGCCATTGTCAGCAACAGTCTTGTGGCAGTAACCAAGGCCACATCTATCGCTCCCACTGAAGGTGACAAGACGAATATGATATACAGCAAGAGCGCCGGCAAATTCACACCCCTCTCATCGACTGTCACGATGCCGGCCGGCAAGGCGTATCTTAAAATACCGACCGCCCTTGTCTCAAGTCCCACTTACAGCAAGGGCATATCCTACATCTTTGCCGATGATGAAGCCACAGGTGTTACAGAAATAACAGCTCCTCAGAATGAGGACGAACTGTGGCACACACTTTCCGGCGTAAGAGTGAACAAGCCCTCCAAGGGAGTATATATCCACAAGGGCCGCAAGGTAGTGGTAAAATAACAATCAAAGCAATGATCATATAGTTACTGATTCTGACTATTGTTTGTAGGCGCAGCTGTGTGAATATAGATCACCGGCTGCGCCTTTTAAGTGCGCTCGGCATGGGAATTCTCTAATGGGTGCAAGTCGCGGCTGTTACAATTATTGGCTAAGAACGCATCTTTATGTAAATAAAACTTCACTAAAATCTTGTCTGGTTTTTCTACTCCTCCAGATATAAAAGAGCTATGTTTCCGGTTTTACATTGCCAAAATTCCGCGTTAAAAATATCACTGGTCGGCGGTTGCAGCCTTTTCGCAGTTCCACAAGACTTTAATCGCAACCTGACTACAGCCCAATGGCATCACCGTTATTATCTATTCAGGATGCGAAAAGATAGTAACGGGAAAACGAAATTACGACACCTTGTAGTTGTTTTCAGCCCAAACCTGCATAACACGCTGTTTTATAAGCGATTAAAAAAAGTCGTCAATTTTCGCGTTTTTCGCCACCGTCTTATTATTGAATCAGAATACGCGAAATATAAGCAGGTGTTTGTCTTGTATTTTCAAACCGTTTTCAATAAGTAAAAAACGGTATTTTAAAACACAATAACGGAGTAGCTTTACCCTATTTTTTCCTGAATCGGAATCATCTTGAATGTGGCAAAATGAAGAGGATATTTTATCCATAGTCTCCACTTGCGGCATGGGCTATGACAAATTATCTTCCCAATAGTTTTCGGAGAAAGAAATAGATTTCTTCCTGCAACCGAAAGAGGCGCCATGAACATCGCAGCGGCATATAACCGAATTTCAATCGGTTTTTCGAGGTAAGCAGTTCCACGTCGATAGAGGCCCATGCCTCATACAGCAGACGCAGTGCCTCAGCTACATCAGCAGGCGGCATGGATTTCCGATGACGGTAGAAAAGCATGTAAAGGTCGATGACATTGAGCCATCTGTGATTTTCATAAAGTGATAATGTGTCGCGATTTGAGCCCAAATCAACGAGTTTCTTCTTCATGCTACGGTTGGCCCTGAGATAGTCGAAACGTCGCAAATCAACCTTGTGAGACACAGATTCCGCATGCTGGCGGTAATAATAAGTGCCTCGACAGAGCCTCACTTCCTTGGAGGCGAGATAGTGCAGACGCGTGGTGTTGTCGTCGCTAAAGGCGTGTGCACTTTCGTCATAGGGGTATTGGTGATGAATGTCGGCCCTTACGATGTAGACACCATGAATCTTCCACGTCAGCGAGCGCACGAAAGCATCGTAGCCATTCAACTTTTCAAACGGCTCCATCGCATATTCTTCCTGCCGGTCCGGGCCATAGAAATAAACCGTATGAAAGAGCACACAGCCCGTGTCCGGATGGTTTCTGAACGTCCGTACAGCTTCTTCAAGACAATCCGGTGCCATCCAGTCGTCACTGTCGAGGAAACAAACATACTGCCCGCGAGCCGTTTTCAGACCTTGGTTTCGTGCGAAAGCCTGCCCGTGATTGGATGAGAGCGCAATGACTTCCACTCTTGAATCCGTAGCCTGATATTCCCGCAGAATAGACAGGGAATTATCGGTAGACGCATCATCGACACAGACAATCTGAATGTTGTGCAGAGATTGGCTACAGAGAGCGTTCAGACATTGTCTGAGATAGGCTGCCGTATTATAAACGGCAACAAGTATTGTAACAATGGGGTCACTCATTTTTCCGTCCTTTCCTGCCTCGAAGCAACCGTTGCCCTACCCTTTCGGTCAGCGCATTCCACAGATTAGTCTTTGAGCGAAGTATCTGAACGCTAACTCCCATCGACACTGTGGTCAATAGGATTCCGGCAATCCAATAGAAGATGCCATCCAAAAGAAAGGTGCCCACACATGTGATAATGCCCAAAGGTAATTGTATAAACGTATAAAGACGGGCCGACGAGGCCATGGTGTAATTGTATTTCCAATGGGCGTAAGCCAGTACTGTCACCAGATTGACCATGCCGGCAACTGCCAAACCCACGCCCGTCCCCACCAGTCCGAAGCATTGATAGCCCACGATGACCAAAAGCACAAAAGCCAGATCATAGACAGCTTCGAGAAGAAGATAGCTGCGGGAGTCGCCCCTCGACAGCGAAATATATTCCACCGGAAGCACCAGAGCCCGGAAATACATGGCTATGGCTGCTATCTTCACCATGTCCAACACCGGCATGAACTTACCGCTGTAGAACAAAGGCAGCAAGATGGGCAGAGCCACTATGAAAAGTACGAGCAAAGGTGAGACCAGAAGAAGTGAAACTTCTATTTGATGGTTTACCGTCTGATTGAGCTGTGGTCCCAGCGAACTGATACCTGAAAGGCGAGGAAAATAGTCAGTTTCCATAGCCGAAAAAACCATGCCGGCATAGGTCATAGTCATCACGTAGCCGGCATTGTAGAGTCCCACCGTGTAGAGTTCTCCCATATTGTTAAGATAGGAACGCAGCACAAACTCGGCACCACTGCCCAGAATTCCAGCCAACACAAACGCGATGCCCAGCCGTATCATTCCTTCGCCTTGGCGAATATGCCCTCGCGAGAACAAAACTGTCGGACGAAACAGCCTGTAGGAGTAGTAAATGGTAATGACACATTGAGCCAAAGCCAATAGTATCAACGACGGCACTATGCCTGCCTGACCAAAGAAATAATAGATGGGAACGGAACAAACCAATGCAAAAAGCACGTTATAGATACTGATCACGGCTAATTTGCGGAGCTGTCGGGCTCCTTTGAGAATGGCCGTTTCGCCACCCACAATGGCCATCAGCGCCACAACCGGGGAGAGCAAGACAAAATGAAGCGTATGGTCTCCCCATGCAAAGGTCCACCTGCTCAGCAAAGGACTGAGCACTATACACAGCAACATACCCAGCAATGCGGTGAGAAAGCTCCACGACCGAATGAGCCTGACAGCGTCATGAATCTTATCCTCGTCACCGGAATCAACTGCTTTCGAGATGTTTTTCACCGCACTCATCGACAGTCCGAAATTCGATGAGTCGGAAACCAACTTAATCGTGGAATTGAACAGAGACACCAACCCCATACCGTCGGGGCCGAGCATCATGGCCACCAACTTGTTGCGCACAATTCCGATGAGAATATTCAATCCCTGAACGCCACCGAAAAGCCCGGTATATTTCAGGATATGAGAATACGAATTGTTGTTTTCTCGTTTTTCCATCGTTATTTTAACGTAAATGCAAAACATTTATTATCTTTGCAATATGAAATTAAGCATCGTCATTCCCGTATATCAAGTAGCCGACACGCTGCCCAGATGTCTCGACAGCATCGCCAATCAGTCGTTTCGAGATTGGCAGGGCATACTCGTTGATGACGCCTCTACTGACGGCAGTTCAGAGATTTGTGACGATTATGTCAAGCAGGACCGTCGTTTCCAAGTGGTACACCTGAAGCGCAACAAAGGTCTGAGCAATGCCCGCAACATAGGCATAAGCAAGGCTCGCGGAGAATATATTACATTTATTGACAGCGACGACTATATCGCTGATGAGAGTTTCAAAACGCTCTTCGAAATTCTGAGCACTCATCCGGACTACGATTTTCTGGAATATCCCATAAACGAGCATTATGGCTCCAAGAAAAAACATCTGTTGCAATTCCAACGTAAGGAATACACCGACATGATCGCCTATTGGATAGAGGGAGAAGCCTACAAGCACACATACGCTTGCAACAAGATATATAAGAAGGAAGTGTTCAAGGGTGTGAAATATCCCGGAAAAGCATTTGAAGATGTCTTCACATTGCCGGCCATACTGAAAAACTGTCGCCGCGTGGCCACAACCGATGTGGGACTTTATTATTATTGTTTCAACCCCAAAGGCATTACAGAGACCGCCAACGGAAAAGACCTTGCCCATTTGCTCGAAGCTCACACCAGAGCCATTTCCAACATACAGAGAAAATTGAGAAGAAGGCGGCATAAAAACCAGACGGAATACGACATGAAAGACTATTACGCTCATGTATTAAACATTCAGTTGGACGTGTACAGAGCGCGTGGTACCATTTCCAAATACTTCCCCATTCTGCCCTACAAGCACACCTTTAAACTCAAACTGTTACATCTATTTGGATTGAAACGCCTATGCAAGCTTCACAAAATCTTTCATCGGCTCCGCTAATCAGTTTTATTGTCACCACGTACAACCTACCCGTTGGAATGCTTCGAGAATGTCTTGACAGCATTCTGCGCCTGTCGCTGACAAAAGAGAAGCGCGAAATCATCGTGGTGGATGACGGGTCGGATATTAGTCCGCTCACCGAACTGAGCGACATCCAAGACGACATCATATATCTTCGACAGCGTAACAAGGGACAGTCTGCCGCCCGCAACAAGGGGTTGCTCTGTGCTACGGGCGAGTTTGTTCAGTTTGTAGATGGCGACGACTATCTCCTGCAAGCCCCCTATGAGCATTGTCTTGACATCATTAGGTATCGAGATGCTGACATGGTGATGTTCCATGAAACCCGAACAAAAACTTCAAAAACTCCTTTTTGGTTTGACGGACCGATGACCGGAGCTGCCTATCTGCACCAAAACAACCTTCGATCAGCAGTATGGGGGTATATTTTCAGACGAAACATGCTCGGCAGCCTGCGTTTTCCGGAGGGGCGCATCCACGAAGACGAGGAGTTTACTCCCCTGCTGTTGCTGCGTGCCGAAAATGTGTATTCCACCCAAGCTAAAGCATATTTCTATCGCAAGCGCAAGAACTCCACCATGACTAATCAAAGCAAGCGACACACCGTGAAGCGGTTCAACGACACCATTGCCGCCATTCTCCGATTGAGGGAAGTGGCAGACCGACTACCTGAAATGGAAGGTCAGGCACTCAATCGTCGCATTGCCCAACTGTCTATGGATTACCTATACAACACCATCAAACTGACACATAGCAACAAGCATCTGAATGAGGCTATAGAGACGCTGTATCAATACGGCCTATATCCTCTGCCTGACAAGAATTATACTAAAAAATATAAGCTCTTCAGAAACCTCATTGGTAACTCCTTTGGAAGAAAGCTGTTGATGGTAGCCATTAAGCCAAAACTATTGTCATGAAGATACTTCTTTTAGGCGAATACAGCAATGTACACGCAACTCTGGCCGAAGGACTGAGAACTCTCGGTCATCAAGTCACGGTGGCAAGCAACGGAGACTTCTGGAAGAACTATCCAAGAGATATAAACCTGGACCGGAAGCCGGGAAAGATAGGCGGAATACGGCTCATGAAAGATATTTTTATGAACCTGCCACGATTAAAAGGATATGATGTAGTGCAGATTATCAACCCATTGTTTGTGGAGTTGAAAGCCGAACGAAATTACAAACTCTATCGTTGGCTGCGCAAACACAACGACAAGGTTTTCATGGGTGCCTTCGGAATGGACTACTATTGGGTGCACGAGAATATTACACGAAAGCCATTGAGATACAGCGATTTTAACATCGGGAACTCCCTGCGAGAAAATACGGATGCCATCAAGGAGCGCAAAGACTGGATAGGTACGACCAAAGAAAAGCTCAATAAATACATCGCCAATGACTGTGATGGCATCATTTGCGGGCTATACGAATATTGGGCATGCTATCAACCGTTGTTCCCCACTAAAACCTGCTTTGTTCCGTTCCCCATCAAACGCAAGGAGGGGGTAGAACAGATGAATGCAACAACATCGCAGCCCTTAAACCTGTTTGTCGGCATCAGTAAAGCACGCAACGCATATAAAGGCACCGACATCATGCTCGCGGCAGCAAAAGCCGTAAGTGAAAAACATCCGGGCAAGCTGAATCTGACTATAGTAGATGGATTGCCTTTCAACCAATATGTTAGGATGATGCATAAAGCGGATGCCATTCTCGACCAACTCTACAGCTACACCCCCGCCATGAACGCTCTGGAAGCCATGAGTCGAGGCATTGTTTGCATTGGCGGAGGTGAACCGGAGAACTATGAAATTATCGGCGAAAAAGAATTGCAACCTATCATTAATGTTGAGCCGACCTATGAAAGTGTGTTTGATGCTATAGAAGAATTGGTACTCAAGCCGGAAAGAATTGCAATGCTTAAACGTCAAAGCGTGGAATATATACAGCGTCATCACGACTATATCAAAGTAGCAAAGCAATATCTCTCTGTTTATCAACAATATGGGTAGAATCATTCAATATCGATGTATGCAATGCGGTTACACTGCTGACGTATATGAGGGACGTGGTTTTATGGGACAACATATCGTAATGGTGAGCTGTCCCGACTGTCATACCGTCCAACCTCTGGTTGTTGGTGGCGTCATCGGCGACACGGCTCCGTCTTTCAGCAGCATTGTGGGACGCCTATGTCTGCAATGCGGAAGCGACAGGATAGAGGAGTGGACTTCCCACACTTGTCCCAAATGCAAAGCCACCATGAGGCCCACCGAAAACTGCAAATTCTGGACTTAGCAGTCACGTTATACTGCTTATCATGAGATACTTCTGAGGAAGAGTAAGAAGATTCACTCAAAAAAGAACAAGAAATATTTGTGGATTACGAATTTATACTTATTTTTGCAGCAGATATACAGTACTAAAATGAAAGAGAAGAAAGCCATAACACTTAAAACGTTGAACAAAAGTAACGTATGGGATATTCAGGAAAACGACGTGTTCCGCATGTGGAAAGCCGCAGAACGTGATGCAGACCTGAAAGACAACATACGCCGCTACACCGACATTATCCGCAGTGCTTTTGAGCTTGAAGAGCTGAAGATTGATAAACCGGAAGTAATCAAGAAGTATGAAGCAAGGGGATTCAAGACGGGAACGATTCGTATCGATGACAGTGCCAAGCAGAAAATTGCCATTAAAAAACGCGCCATACTGAGAGTGACCGACCTCACCTATGAAAATATCCGCCACATTTCTGCGGCTAAACTTATAGAAGTGCTCGACCGTAATTTTGGCGGAGGATGGGAGTCGCTGTCACAAAGCGTGCGAGATATTATTGAGTCAGGCTTCGACATTTCCACTACCACACTGCCTAAAGACCGGGTGCACAAAAGCGGTGGGCTCTACGAAAAGAAAACTGCAGACGGATTCGAAGTGCTGGAAATTCCCAAAGGCTCATGGGTAGAAGCAATCTTCGCAAAGGGGAAACCGGAGGTGGAATCTCATAAATCCTCCGGCAAGGACAAGAAAGATCTTCGTACAAACAGAGACCTTAATGATGATGATGAATTGCCGAAAAATGATTTCGAGCAAGATGAGGAAGAAGACAGTTTCGACGAGGACAAACTCACGGAAGAAAGCTATCGCACAACATTTGAAACAGACCCTGAAGACCTGAACTTCGAAGCAGAAGAAATTAGTGACGACAGCGATTTCTAACCGGCAACACGAATAAAAGTACAACCTATATCCTCCCATATCATTCATCAGATAATGGGAGGAATATTTTTAAGAAACCTCCCTTACACTAAGGCGTACCATTACACAACAATGGTTAAAATAGTTTTAATCAGATATAATTTATAACGCCATTTTCAGATTTGGGCATCGTCAGCATTAAAGACTGTTAAATAACAATCTATTGACAATGTAAGACGTAAATAATTGATATATTTGCAATATACTAATAAATTATGATCAGAATATGAAGAAACTATTATTTATAGCCCTGATGCTTGTAGGCGGCATTAATGCAGTACTTGCACAGGCTCAGATTAAATTCGATAAGGTTAATCATGATTTTGGAGCATTCTCCGAATCAACACCTGTTCAGAAATGTACATTCACATTTACAAATGTCGGTGACCAACCATTGGTTATCAACCAAGCAGTAGCAAGCTGTGGTTGTACTGTACCCACCTATACCAAGACACCCATAAAATCCGGGCAGAAAGGCACCATTACCGTAACCTATAACGGAAAAGGGAAGTTTCCCGGACACTTCAAAAAAACCGTAACCATCCGCACCAACGGTGTTCCGGAAATGACCCGCTTGTATGTTGAAGGGAACATGCAAGAGGTCAAAACAGACAAGAAATAATATTCAAAGATTCCACATACACTTCATAACGATGTATGTGGAATTTTATATCTGTACCTTTTATAAAGCCGTCTCCATCGTAGGAACACACAACAAGCTCTAACCTTTATTACCTGCTGTTCAACTTTAACCGACATTGTTACCTAAACCATCCTTTAAAAGCCTATTCATAAAATTTAAACTTTAAACATATTATGCAAGAATCTATTAAAAAAGCACTCACAGGCGATTTTAACAAGAAAAAGGCCCTATGGTTTCTGATTACTGCTATTATCACCTTAATCGTTTGGAATCTTCCAAGCTCTATCTTTGGCATCGAGGGGCTTACCATCGTGCAGCAACGTGTTATTGCCATTTTCGTAATGGCCGTACTACTGTGGCTTACCGAAGCCATACCGGCATGGGCTACTTCTGTAACGATCATCTTTGTATTGCTGTTCTGTGTCAGTAATTCTTCCTTTAAATTCCTACAAGGGGATGGTGGCGAATATGGTCAGCTGCTCGACTCTGTAGGTATCATGGCGTGCTTCGCCGACCCTACCATTATTCTGTTTTTGGGTGGTTTCATTTTGGCTATCTCAGCAACAAAGTCCGGATTGGACGTATGGATGGCTAAAACCCTGATCAAACCTTTTGGTACAAAAAGCCAGAATGTGCTCTTGGGATTCTTGCTAATAACCGGCATTTTCTCCATGTTCATTTCCAACACCGCTACTGCTGCGATGATGCTCACCTTTCTCACGCCGGTGTTCAAGGCTCTGCCGGCAAACGGAAAGGGACGTATTGCACTCACGATGTCTATCCCAATCGGTGCCAATCTTGGCGGTATGGGGACCCCAATCGGAACACCTCCGAATGCTTTTGCCTACAAGGTGTTGAACGATCCGGCAGGACTTAACATGGACATAGGCTTCGGAGAATGGATGATGATCATGGTACCACTTGTATTCCTGCTGCTTATCATAGCATGGTTCTTACTTTGCAAGTTCTTCCCATTCTCTCAAAAGAACATCGAGCTAAAAATAGAGGGCGAAATGCAACATAACTGGCGTACCATTGTTGTAGGCATCACTTTTGCCGTAACAATACTCCTCTGGATATTTGGAAAGCAAGTAGGTGTGAATGCTAATACCGTAGCCATGCTTCCTATTGCCGTATTTGCATTTACGGGAGTTATTACTGCCAAGGATTTACAAGACATTGACTGGGGTGTTATCTGGATGGTTGCCGGAGGATTTGCCTTAGGACTTGCCATGAATGGTACCGGACTTGCCGAGGTTGCCATAAAGTCTATTCCCTTTGGTGCCTGGAATCCCATTATCATTCTGGTTATAGCCGGACTTGTTTGTTATTTCCTTTCAAACTTCATCAGCAATACTGCCACTGCTGCCCTGATGATTCCTATCCTGAGTGTAGTTTGTGAAGGTATGGGAGACAAACTTAGTATCATCGGTGGAACATCAACCGTACTCATTGGTATTGCCATTGCTGCATCAAGTGCGATGTCACTGCCAATCTCCACCCCACCAAATGCCATTGCTTTCTCTACCGGACTTATACAACAAAAGCACATGTTGAAGACCGGCATTATCGTGGGTATTATTTCATTGATTATCGGCTTCTCATTATTGATAGCCGTAGGCAAGCTGGGAATACTATAAATTAAATATAAAATAAAATTATTAAAACTAATGGAGCTATGGCTTTTTCAGCGATAGCTCCATTAGTTTTTAATATCAAAACACCGGAAAGTTGTAACCTCTAATAGGAAAAATGAGGTATTATTCAAAAGTCCGGCCATTCCATTTCAAAGAAACAGACATGAGCAGGGGACGGATTTTGTCACGGTCTTCAATAGAAAGTAAAGGTACAGACTGAAAGACCTGAAGATTATCATGAGATGCAGAAAGCGCAGCACCCGTCAAAACAAAGCTCACCTTTGAGGCGAGGGAATCCCATTCGTCCAATGACATAGAGTCCGGACGTGATAGCCTAAGTTCTTTCCGATACAATTCCAACGGATTAGGAATATCAAGTTTCTGCCAATCTTGTGTATAGAAATAAACATTGCTCTCCTTCTCAGGAGCACGCCAAGTTTTCACAACACACAAAACAGAATCGCCATCATGATAGGCCAGCCGTTTAATGTGCATATCCATAGCCTCATTTAAAGTGAGATGAATATAGTTTGATGTGATTGTATCCATCGCACTTTGCCCCCGAAGAGAATGTTCTACCTCCCCCTTCAACCCCATATTCAGAAACTCCGTCATCTCCAAGCGATGATTACGATCTATATATGGTAGCAATGTATCGGGTAAAGACTCCCATATCTCTACCATAGACTTGGCCGAAATATTCAAGGAAAGACAAAACAAGAATACAGATAAAATAAACTTTTTCATAAAGCGACATTGATGTTGTACAGTCCTATATCTCTTCCCAAAACGTTATAGCCCTTCAAATGCGAAATGGGCCAAATCGCATTTGTGTAGTCCAAATTCCATTACGGGGAGAAATGAAGATGGTGAATAAATGACCATAGCCCATCGGAGAACTGCCACCCGCATAGAACAAATTACCATCATCTTCAAAATCCATTGTCATGACGTGTTCTTTCTCCATCACCTTTGCTATATCAGAAAGCTGAGAAATAGCTGCTTTCTTGTTTCTCTGATTCATATAACAGCGAGCCTCCGTCAAACGACCTTCCTTGAATTTGAAAGTTATCTCGCTCCACTTAAACCCTTTGAAAGAAACGTTCTTGTATGTTACAGCATTTGCATCAGCAGCAACAGGGGTACCCAATACTGCTTCGATACATGGTACAGCCTCGTCATAAGCTGTCCCAAATCTAACTTTTCCTATCCCTTGTGCATTGGCCATAGTGGCACACATGAAACATAGTCCCAAAAGAGCTTTCTTCATACTTACTTATATAATAGTAATCAACATATTAAGACGCGTCCCACCCGCTTTGCTGCGAATTTGACGCATCATTAAAAAAATCATACCCATTAGGTACATATAAAAATTCATCAGAATTTGTTTCGCCTACAAATTTACATAAAAATCGCGATATACAAGCCAGTGGGATAAAGAATGTTCCTTTTTTAGAGAAAAGTCAGATAATAAAAGATAGAATGCCACGCAAATTGCTGCTTTTGTAATTTTACCAGATATTTTTATAGGGCAACGGTCGTGGTTGCGGGTTAAAATCGTAACTTTGTCGCATACTGTCACAAACTTG
This sequence comes from uncultured Bacteroidales bacterium, assembly GCA_937995875.1. Lineage (GTDB taxonomy): Bacteria > Bacteroidota > Bacteroidia > Bacteroidales > Bacteroidaceae > Prevotella. Next base: position 14,280 of record CALKIW010000160.1, read on the forward strand.
TCTTTGACAATAAAGCCGGCATCATCCATCGCCAAACATGGTGAGCGTTTCTCGGCTTGCCTGTGACAATCTCCGGAGGAACAGGGAGGAGCCACTACGCGTTATTATTCCGCCCCAAGCGACAGAACAACAGGAGACATAGACAAGCATAAATATTATTACCATAACAAATATGGCAAAAGACTTTGGAAAAACATGGTGGGGTAGCGAATGGCTACAATCACTACAACATATAGACTACGAAAACCGCATACCACGTGGCGCGAGATACGCCCGTAACGGCTACGTGCGGAGCGTAAGCATCGTTCATGGAGCGATAAGTGCCAAGGTGGACGGCAGTCGCCCCACCCCATACAAAGTGGCGGTCAAGGTAAAACCCTTCACAGACAAAGAAAAGAAGGCTCTCATAGACGGTATTTTGGAACATCCGGTCATCGTGTCGGAGCTGCTGTGCCACAGGCTGTCGCCGGCCGTGTCTGACATAGCCCAATCCCGACACCTGAAAGTTTTTCCAACCTCATGGCGCGACCTTGGCATGAACTGTAACTGCCCTGACTGGGCAGTGCCGTGCAAACACATTGCGGCAGTGATCTACATGGTGAGCAAGGAGATAGACAACAATCCATTTCTCATCTTCGAGTTGCACGGAGTGGACATTCTCGCCGAACTGGAGCAACGTGGTATTCATGCACTACAAGACAGCAAGGTGGAGGTTCCGGAGTGGAACGAAGCCATGGAAATCGTCAAACCATCCAATGCCAAAGTCAAGGAGACACCCAACTCGCTACCTCATTTTGATTTCACCACTATTGTGGGCTTGGGAGACACCATGCGAAAGCTGCTGCCCATCGAGCCGCCTTTTTGGAGCGAGGGCGACTTTATGGCACTCTACTCTGAAAACGCCCGCCGAGCAGCCAAGACTGCCAAGACCATGCTTCAGGGTAAACGAAGCGTCGCCGACCATTTTGAGCTTACTACCAACGAGCCTGCATCTATGGACTCAGGCGACCCAAGCCTTGTCGTGGACAAGCGACATCAGGTAAGCGTAAAATTCGGAAAGCAGGCTAAGCTGCGTTCCTTGTCCGATCTGATGCGAAACCTTGAAGCACTGCCCACGCCCGATCTTCTCAACAGTTCTAACACGACATACGCTTTTCACACCTGTTTCACACTGGCTCTCCACCTCGCCGCCAAAGGTAACGTAGTACCTACGATTTGCGCGAACTCCAAAAACAGCTACGGCATCACGTGGGCACCATTTGTGGGCGACAGCCAAACAGCGGAGATATTGCGACAGACCGACACGTTGTTTGCCAAAGGCGATATACGCGTGGGTGGCGTCGCGGCCTCCGACACGCCACGTCACCCGGCATGGTTTGCCACCGCGCTCTTCCTGACAGCCCTTGTGCGAGCCACGGCAAAACCACGCACGAATGCAAGCAAGGTGTACGACATGTTCTACAAGGGTGGGCTATACCGTTACGATGGTATGGGCGAGCAAGCCGTCCCCATTTCCATCAAGAGCTGGATCGACCATCTGCGCGCACCACAATCGCACCATACACCCCTGCTGACACTTCGCGAGGACGGCGTGGGTAGCGACCGCTTCTTGCTTGACCTGTCTGTCGTGGAGAAGCAAGAATACGCCGCCCCCATCTCGCTTCGCTCAGTGTTCTCGGACGAGGCGTACAAAACGACGAGATACACTATCCTGAAAGAATTATCCTCTCTGTCGGGCATATTGCCCGTTCTTGATGATTATCTCGCACATGAAGCAAGCAAGCCTATAGCGATGAGCAGCGACGAGACGATCCGCTTTTTGATGGATACGGTGCCGGCCCTGCGGCTGCTCAACATACAAGTGGCACTGCCTAAATCGCTCCGCCATTTGATTCGTCCCCTGCCATCAATCGCCCTGTCTACCAAACCAAACGATGGGAAAAAGTTTCTGCGCTTGGACCAGCTGCTGCAATTTGACTGGAAAGTGGCCATAGGAGACGAGCTTGTGTCGCCCGATGAGTTTGAGAGAATGGTTGGAAGAGCTGAGCAGCTCGTGCGCTTTAAGCAACAGTATGTCTATGTATCCGCCGACGACCTAAAACGAATAGAGAAAGCGCTGACGGCACGCAACGAGATGACTCCCGCGCGCATGCTCCAAGTTGCGCTTTCGGGCGAGTACAAGACAGCGCGCGTAAACCTGACTCCAGAGGTGCGCGAACTACTCAAGCAGTGGACAACACAGCAAGAAATTGACGTACCCGCAGAGATACGAGCCACGCCACGCCCCTACCAGAAACGAGGGTACGAGTGGATGTACCAAAATATGCGTTTGGGCTTTGGCAGTGTACTGGCCGACGACATGGGACTTGGCAAGACGCTGCAAGTGATAATGCTATTGCAGAAGGTGGCCAACGAGGGAATGTTGTCACAAAAGCGGGCATTGGTGGTAGCACCAACTGGCCTGCTGGCCAACTGGGAAGCCGAATTACAAAGGTTTGCCCCCACAATGACCGTATTCTTGTATCACGGCACAGGAAGAAAAGTGACCCTATTTGACCATCATATCATGCTCACCTCCTACGGCACGTTGCGTTCGGACGTGGAGAAAATCAAGAAAATGAAATGGGCTGCCATCGTCATCGACGAGGCTCAAAACATTAAGAACAGCTCCACCTCGCAAAGCAAAGCGGTGAAAGCCATCAAGGCGGACATACGCATAGCCATGAGTGGAACGCCCGTGGAAAATCGACTCTCTGAATATTGGAGCGTCATGGACTTTGCCAACAAGGGCTACTTGGGATCGCTCAAGGCTTTCAATGAGGAGTACGCCAAACCGATACAGCAATCGGGTGACAAGGCTTGCGCAGAACGTTTCAGGAAAATAACGGCTCCGATGATGATGAGAAGACTCAAAACGGATAAGAGCATCATCAGCGACCTGCCCGAAAAAATACAACAAGACGAATACGCCATGCTTACCCCAAAGCAAGCCGCGCTCTACACGCAGGTGCTGGAGGAGAGCATGAAAGTGATAGAGGGAGTGGACGAAAACGAAAAGGGCGCGCTGTTCAAGCGTCAAGGGTTGGTGCTGCAAATGGTGCTGGCGTTAAAACAGATATGCAACCACCCCACCCAATACCTCAAAAACGGAGTGATGGACGCGTCGCTGTCTGGCAAAACGGAGATGCTGTTAGATCTTGTCTCGTCTATTGATGACAGTGGCGAGAAAGCCCTCATCTTTACACAATACACCGAAATGGGTGATATGTTGCAACGTTTTATAGCCGAAACCACAGGCACCACGCCCATGTTTCTGCATGGCGGATGCTCCATCAAGCAGCGCAAGGAAATGGTGGAAAGGTTTCAGAACAACCGCTCTGATCGCATATTTATCCTCTCGCTCAAAGCGGCAGGCACCGGTCTGAACCTCACGGCGGCCTCGCACGTCATACATTATGACCTGTGGTGGAATCCTGCGGTGGAGGCGCAAGCCACCGACAGGGCTTACCGCATAGGGCAAAAACAAAACGTGATGGTGCATCGTTTCATCACGCGTGATACGTTCGAAGAACGTATTAACGATATGATTAATGAGAAACGAGCACTCGCCAACATGACTGTGGCGGTAGGAGAAAGCTGGATTGGTAAATTGAGCAACAAGGAACTGCGCGAGTTGTTCACATAGGAAGATTGCTACGACAAGGCTATGCCCAATCGCACGCAACAAAGATAAATACCATTGATGAAAGATGAAGGCTGCATACTCTACTCAAGTTTTAATAACGCAGCTGTCTATCTCACGGAAAACAAGCGTTATTAATATTACTTCCTCAAGTATAGTCCGTTAAGATTGCTAAGGAAAATGGTTAAATCATCATTATAGAATTTTATAAAATCATCAATTAGACGCTCATCACAGCCCGGATAAGGCACATAGAAATGTGCTCTGCTGGGATCGCCTCGATTGGCTCCTAAGAGCACGTATGAAAGACGATGCTTGTGGAGAATGGGCAGAAGAACATCTGTAAAATAATTGGTAACGGGGAGTCCTTTCATTCCAGTGGTCAAACCCGAAGCCAAATTGCGTGACTGAGCCATATCCATGAGCATAGACAGTTCGTTGCTGAGACGAGACTGATAGATCGTGTCTCTACTACCATCGTTCTGTATCAGGAATAATTGAAGAACGTCGATTCCATCCGGCAAAGACTTCTCTATACGACCTCGATCGTTCAAGTCGATCCACGAACTGCCATACAACACATTGGCAACTCCAAAACTTTGCAATCTGTCTTTTACCTTTTCAAAAAGTGACTTGTAGGCTTCCGGGCTAAGTTTCGTGTACCATGACAAACCATCCTGCGGACATGGTAACAACATCACGGGAGCCTTAATGCCGTAATCATCTTGCAACGAAGCAAGAAAGTCAGCCAGACGTTCCGTCCACGCTTCGAAAACCTTATTATCCCCCCGATAGTCGGGCATTGTCCAACTCATCACAACGAGTCCGCCACGCTTAAAAAGGCGTAGTGCATCATTACGAATAGCCTCGAAAGCTATAGAGTCGGAGTTCATTTTCAACCCTCGTTCTATGCCACAGAGCTCATATCCGCTACAAGCAGGACCGTCATGACAGATGCTTCGAATATCACTGTGACCCACAGAATCTTCTTTCCATCCAACGCCCTCCAATGTGCCATATAGCTGTCCTATCAACACACCTTTATTGACAAATGTCCGTATATTGGCCTGTAAGTTTTCTGTGCGTGTGGTAAGCCCACTATTTCCTATCTCTTCATACGTCTTCTGTTTATTGCCACAGGAAAAGCATAATGCTGCCAAAGACAATAAACAAAAGACTGTCGCCTTACTCATCATCATTTATTCGTTATAAGCATTGATCATTGCACTAACTGTCGAAGGAAGAGTCCAACGAGGCTTCGTGCGGTCGGCACTGTCAAAGATATTCATCCAATAAAAAGTTGCAATACCCAGAGCCTTAGCTTGACGCACCATATCAGCGGCCTGGTCGGCTGCAGCCTGCTTCCAAGCATCAGACGATGTTCCATTAACAGAGGCATAGTCGGCACCATGTGTACCATACTCACCCATGATGACCGGAATGCCTTTACTGACAAAACGTGTATTGAGCTTATCAAACATGCTCTTCAGTTCGTTGCTGCAAACAGTGTTCCACGCTCCATAAGTATTGATCCAATTATAGGGGTCGTAAGAGTGCACCTCAACAGCCAAATGATCATTCGTTTCGTCAGTGGGGAGCACAAAGTTATCAAGTACGGCCTTATTGTGAGCGCCGGCGTAAGTATTGACAATGAGATTGCGCACGGCATTGTTTCCTCCTGTGTTGCGCACAGCAGTCACAAAGTCCTGAGCATAGGCATTAAGCGCCGCATAACTGTCTGTCTTCTTGGGGGTATTCCACGTGTTATCAGCATCGAGCATTTCATTGTAGGCCTCAAAGAGTAGACGGTGGTCGTAGTCCTTGAATCGATTAGCTATTTGTGTCCACAGATGTTTGAACTTCGGGGCATTAGCAGCATGGTTTTCCGAATCTGCTTTCACCCACGCGCCCTTTCCCGCCGCAGTGTCATGATGAACATTAACAATGCAATACATGCCTGTCGAGAGCACATAGTCGACAATCTCCTGCACTCTATCCATCCATGCCTTGTCTACATTCCCGGCAGCATCAAGGTGCTCATACCAGGTCACAGGAATCCGAACGGCATTAAAGCCACCCTTTTTCAGAAAATCCATCATGGTCTGTGTCGTCACCGGTTGTCCCCATTGTGTCTCGTAGTCAGACAAATTATGTCCCGCTCCGATGCCATTAGCATCCAACGTGTTGCCGAGATTGAAGCCCAATCCCATATTGAGAACAGCTTCCTTAGCCGTTTCCTCAACCATCGTAGCATTGAGATTAACTTCATCCCGAGTAATAACACGAGGATCGTTCATCACTTTCTGCCACCAACTGTCTGTGGGAAGTACCGTTCCATACCAAGGCATAAACCAAGACCACTTGGCACCTGCGTTCCAGGCCTCACCCACGTCGGCAGTCGGCGTACCCGTCTCCCCACCGGTGCCACACTCAGCGAGTGTGATCATTTTATCAGGGTAGCGGCTTTGCAACTCTGCAAACTCCAACTTCTGCTGTGCAGCGGTGTAGCCATAAAGGTCGCGAGCCACAATGTCTACACAGTCAGTGCCGGGATACCAGCTGTCATCGTTGTTGAACTTTGCCGAATTCCCATTGAAATTCTGCGAAGTCCACACCCAAACAAGATTGTGAACACCCTTGCTTTGGAAATAGGAAAACATGGCTTTCCATAATTGTTTAAACGTGTCGGCACCGTCAGCACCCCACCAAAACCATGCTTTACCCCAACTCTCTCCGGATTTCAGCGTACTGTTGCCGGCAGCCTCATGAAATGGGCGCCACAACGCTATAACACCGGCATCCTGCAATTTGAGCAAAACATTGACTACGCGGTCCATCTGACCATAAAACCACCGGTTTTCCCACGTGCCGGTCACCAGTGCGTTAGAAGCCTTAAACGTAGTCTTTTCAGGATTAAAAGTCATCCCTGATCCATTGTTTCCTATAGTAGTACTCTCCGAGTTGGGCACATTAAAATGCCACATCAGCGAAACCAGTCCCCCTGCATCCGTCCATTCGGTGACCGGTGTCAGATCGTTGTAATCTATCCAGCCATTGCCATCGGGCACGGAAATATGGATGAAATCATAACAATTCATAGCAGGATATTTACCCGTTTTAGCATAAATATCATCGGCTACCTTATGATTCCAACTGACATCGGACATAACCGACGACAGTGTTCTGCTGCCATAGTTTAGTTTCAAGTATTTGTAAAGTCTCTTGGTTGCATCAGAAGCGAACGCATCGGCCAGAGTTACGTCACTGATATCTCCGGGACGCTGAACATTAAAGATAATGCTGCTTATAGAATTGACATCGTACGTTTCCCATGCCCCTATGCCCTCAAGACCTTTAAGGTAAACCTCCACTTTCCCGTCTGCCGTATGTTTCAGTGAAGAAAGCACATTAGAAAAGCCTGTCAAATTATAAGTTGTTTTCTCTCCACTGGTTTTATTGACCGTTATTTGGTCTCCATCAATCTGAGCCGACACAACAGCAGAAAAAAGCATCGTGATAAATATGGATAGAAGCTTTTTCATCTTCGTATGATTTTAAATGATTTGCCATTTATATTGATGATATAAATGCCACGTGGCAACTTGTCAAGCGATACAACTGTGGATCCGCTAACAACGACAGGGTCTATCTCTACCCTACTGCCATCAAGTGCAAAGATACGAACTTGTTGAGCTGTTCCATTGAAAACAATGCGATTGGAAGTAATATTCACCCCATCAATGGGCACCGTACGGATAGAGGTCGTCGTGCCATACGTAAGCATACTTACTTTTTGCAGAGGATAAGTAGCCGTAGCCGATGTGGTGGCAACAACGAGAGCGTTGTCCGAAACCGTAACAACGGGTGTCTCAACAAGTGCAAACTCTATTTTGGTATTATCTGTAAACGTAACAAACAAAGATTTGCCTGTGTCGGCAAAAGCAACTACCGCACAGACAAATACTAAGCATGTGAAAAACAATCTTTTCATTTTAAGAAAACCTATTGACGACAAATTATCGAACGAAAAGAATGGCTACCTACCTATTCATGAGTTCCAGATCCATTATAAGGTTAGGTATCCATTCTTCCATTAATAAATTTGTTTATTCAATTTGAAGCTTTACATGTAATTGATTATGGGAGGATTGTAACTTTCCTGATCGTCAGTCCATCGCCCTGAACAATAAAGCTTGTATTGCTCCAGCCATCTGACTTTGCTCCTGTAACCCAATCGATCATATCCTGAGTGAGTACCACTTCCAAAGCTGCTTTGTCACCGTCCCAGTCAGCAACCGTGATGAACGTAGTCCAATTCGGATCATTGAACTGTATCTGTCCCGTGCCCGTCTTATAGAATATTATCTTGGATGTTCCGGCTGTGAGCTTCAAATCTTTCAGACTTGGTGTAACATTATTCTGAACGCGGAAACGTCCGGAATCGTCCCAAGTAATGTTCAAGGGGAAACTCATCACTTTCGAACGGTCTTCACTGAAACAACATGCCGTAATATCCACCTCCGCAGGCACCACTTCAAAAGTACCCACTTCGTAACGTGTACCGTCAAATCCCTCAAATGAGAGTTTATAACTGCCTGTTTCGGCTGTAGCAGGAACTTGGCAAGTAAACGTTGTTGATGTTCGCGAGCTATATTTAGTCACCTTATAAGAGCCTATGTAGATATTCTCTACCCTATCAAAATTCTTACCCGTTATGGTAATTGTGGAGCCTGCCGTTGCACTTGCCGGATTGATGGCACTGACAGACGGATCCGTAGCAGCCTGAATGGTCAGTCCGGAAGTAATTTCTACTGTTTCACCGTTCTTCAAGTTCAGGGTGAATCCCGTGCCGGAAGATGCAGCAGGAACAGTTAAGGCAATGGCAGTGGCATTATGAGCAATAAATTCGCTCACCTTCTGCGGGGTCTCTCCCGGGAATGTCACCGAAGCCACAAGATCGAGATCCTTACCCTCAATTATTACCTTATTGCCGGCAATAAGCGATGCAGGATTGCAACCGGTAACTGTAGGCTTTACTAATTTGTATGCAACAGTAACCGTTTTACCGTTGGCAAGACTCAGCGTGATGTCTCCGCCCTGAGCAGTTTCAGGCACAACAGCTACAACCTTTGTAGCAGAAACAGACCCCAACTGGCCTTCAGCATTCGGGAAAGCGATACCGGTGACAAGGTCAAGATCCTTGCCGGCAATGTTAATTTTAGCTCCATTCTTCACCGAAGAGGGTGTTGCGCTTAAGTTAGAAGGTACTACAGTGGTTATATTTCCAGCAGGAATGCTAATACCGGACTTGGTAACAAGCGACACTTCACCGTCGCCTGCTTTGTCGGGCAAAGCAAATGTAAGCGATTGCGCACTCTTGGAAATAAACATAGAGTCATCAACAGTAGCTCCTACCAGCTTGACACCAGCAATTTGCGTTAGGCCCGCACCACTCACAGTAATGGATTGTCCGGCCTTTACAGTCTCCGGAGTAATACCCTTCACTGTCGGCAGATTGACAACGAGCACTTCTTCGGTCTGAATTTCAGTAGGAGTTTCTGCTGCATCAGTCAGCGTGAACTTTCCTGTTCGCGCACCTTCAGGAATTGCTACCTGAATGGTGTAACGGTCATGGACAACAAATTTTTCTTCCTTGACTGTATCGTTCTCGGCAAACACAATGCCGTGAATAAGATTCAGGTAATCTCCCTTCACGGTGACCACATCGCCCACATTTCCTGAGAGTGTGCCCTCAGTGCCCACGTAGAACTTGGAAATCTCAATATCCTCACGATAGGTAATCGGGGTAATGGTCATAATCTTTCCACCCTTAGGCGTTACCAAAGAAACGAGACCGGTATCACACTTCTCGGCCGGAACCTGAATAGAAATCTTACTGTGCGCTCCCGATGCCAACACTTCAATGGAAGTGATGGGATCTGCTCCCGGCAGATTGACCTCAGTAATCTGGTCAAGGTTGCTGCCATAGAAATAAAGCGTACCTCCACGCAACACCGGACATGGGCCAAATGAATTCAAGGCGATCTCATTGCCATATTGGTCTGTGTTCAGATCATCGCCCTCGTTGCAGGCTGTCAACGACAGTCCGACAAGGACTGTCATTAACAGGACGAATATGTTATTGATAAACTTTTTCATATCTCAATCTTGATTTTAGCATTATTTATTGGGAACTACACGAATATTATCAATCTTGATGATTGGGCGGCAATCAACTCCGTTAGGAATAACCGTCTTATCACCATAGCTTCCCGTAACAACGAAGATCGTCAAACTGGCGAAATCTTCTACCGTAGAGAACTTCTTTTTGGCAGCATTTCCATCCCAGTCCTTATTGAAATCGGTGAAAGGAATCGTTACCGTCACCCACTTGTCTCCGGTGTCATAGGAAGTAGCATCGTTATGCCAAGGCATATAGAGTGCCCGTCCCCACCCGTCTTCGTTTTTGAAGAAGGTGTTGTTGGCCTCAAACAGCTTAATCTTATCCGGGCCTGCAAAAATAAGCTGCATAGGTGCGGCACGCCAAGCGTTGGCTGAAGGAATAAGCATTTCAAACTTCAAGCTCTTTTCTTCCCAATTTGAGAAGTCGGCTACGTCGTTCAATTTAGGTCCATCACCGTCAAAAGTCTTATCCCATGTTCCGGCCCAATACTCAAAGGCGAAGTCGCCGTCATTCCACTCTCCCTCAGCACTCATGTCGGCATCGCCAAGCAAAAGATAGTTACCACTGAGCGATGTCTCATCAGACTGTATGGGGCGAGCGTGCCATCCATGATTGCCAAGTACGTTTGTTCCATCATAGGGTGTGTCGAAATCGAACAACATTCCACGATTATCCCTATATTCAAAAGGTGCTTTTGTCGATCCGTACTTTGAGGAGATAGTGATTTTCTCATGTTCAGGCATATCTTCCGGCATCGTCATCGTGATGCTTGTCTTGGTTATCTTAGATATTGCGCTGCGAGGAACTGTATAGTTGCTGCCCACAGCAATCTCCAAGGGGAAGTTGTCGTAGTCAAGAAAATAATCTCCCGTAATCGTGACTTCCTCTCCGGCATCAGCCCATTCGTTGCTCATCGACGATATTGTCGGTGCAGGAACAATGACTTTAAAATCATATGGGATAGTATCGTTGGAAGTTGTGACCATGTACATCTTGTCTGATACCACTGTCGGAATAGTTTTCGGCACAGATACAATGATCGTATGATCGGTCATATAACTGGTATTGAGCACTGCATTTTGGTCGTTGAAAACAAGTTCCTTGATGCTTTTCAGGTTGTTACCCACCAAGCAAATCGACGCCTGCATAGGAGCCTCTACGAGCAGGGAATCCTTACTGCCGACATCCGCCGGACGAATATAATACACCGTTGGAGTGCCACCCGTAGGCTCATACTTATCGGGCTCGTCCTTGCAAGAAGACAAGGTAACGCAGACTGTGGCAAGCGCTATCATGCAAGCCCATTTCATATTTATTACTTTCATTTTGATAAGTCGTTTTAGATTAATGACATTTAGTAACTATAGGTACTGCGTACGTCAACATGGACAGCCTCCACATTGCTTCCGAGATTAGGATTCAAAGCTACGTCCTCAGTCGGGAACGGCAGTTGGAAACTGTGCTCAGTCACATTGGGAATAGGTGTGTCCTCATCATATTGCATTTCTCCTTCGTCCTCGTCGTGCGACCAAACTTCCGATTCAAAATACCTCTTGTAAACTACGTCACAGTTGAACAGCGCATTACGTTTCTGTGCCTTGATTTCCGCAATACAAGCATTCACGTCATAATAGCTTCGTCTCACAAAGTCGTACCAACGGTCGCCCTCTCCGGCAAATTCCAACCGGCGTTCTTTCCACACATCGTCGAAAGTCAGTGAGGTCTTTTCCACATCGGTAGGCACTGCCCGCTGGTGCACCGCATTAAAGGCTGCCAGAGCATCAGCATTGGTTGTGGTACCTCCATCCATCAGCGTATGAGCTTCTGCAAGCACCAGATATACATCCGAAAGACGCAGTATATGTGTGGCCAAAGCACTGGCCATACGGCCGGCAGCGATCCCCGTCTCTGCCAAATGGTCGGCATTGTTGCCATAAAGGTTTTTCACATTGGTACCTCCACAGGGGGCCTGACACTGTCCGGTAGCTGCACTGTTATAGGTTTTGTCGTACCAGAACTTGAGGTAGTCGAGCCCTTTCTTGCCATTGCCTAAATCTTGATCACGCCAGAAATAGCTGTAAACATCACCGGCCAGCATCACCGTAGCCTGGCGACGGGCGTCCTTGTCAATACGTTTGGTAGGATCATCCTTCGGAGATACTCCATAAGCCTCGATCAAATCGAGTGATGGGCCACCCCATCCTCCCCAGCAGTCTCCATTCTCGTCAAATCCCTCCGGTGCAAGGTCGCTCTGAAGTGTGTTCTGACAGGTCCATTGAGCACCAACCGTCCAGCGCCATGCAAAGAGGCTCTCATCACTGACATTGTTGCTTCCGCGGAAAATATCAGAATAAACTCCTAACAACGAACGTCCGGAGTTATCGATAACATCCTTCGCATAAGCTGCGGCCTTAGCCAAATCATCCTTGTTCAACGTGCCACTCACACCTGCTTTGGCCAGATATACTTTAGCCAGCAGACCTTCTGCACAATAGTAATCTATACGCCCTGTTGTGCTTTTAGTCTTCGGAAGCAGTTCCAATGCTTTCTCAAGGGTCATGACGATATAATCATAAACGTCGGCCTTCTGTACCTTCGGCAACGTATTATAGTTACCGGCTGCAAGGGTCTCTGAATTGCTATGTATGATAGGAACATCGCCAAACGACCGCACGAGGAAAAAATAGGCCATTGCCTTCCAGGCAAGACACTCACCTTCGCATTGGTTTTTAATCGCTTCAGATGCACTGGCGCCTTTCAAAGATTCATACACCGTACTGCAATGACCGATTACCGACCAAAGCGAATAAGACATATTGATAAGGTCGACATCCGACCCATTAACACTAAAGTTCAGATAGGGGCTTCCTCCCATATACATATTGCCCGAAAGCACCTCACCCACTTTGACAAAGCCACGCTGGAAATCATACCAGGGTGAGTTGTAGAGGTAGTTCACGCCCGAGACGCAAGCCGCATCCGACTGATAATAGTTTTCCGTATTGTAGTTGTCTTCCACCGGTCTGTCTAAGAAGTCATCGCAAGAGGAAAGACCCAAGCCCATAAGTATGGCCGCTACAACGTATTTGATATTCTTAGTTTTCATTGTTTATTCCTTTATATGATCTTTAAAATGACACATCTAATCCCAGAGAGAATGTTGTCGGAGACGGGTAACGGCCGTTGTCCAAATTGTAGACATTGGCACTTGCCGGTGAAATTCCCACTTCCGGATCATAACCGTCATAACCTGTAATGGTAAAGAGATTGGTTGCATTCAATGACAGACGCAGGTTGGTCAGTCCGATTTTCTGTATGAGTTTGCGGTCGAAAGTGTACCCCAGCGTGAGACTCTTCAAGCGGAGATACGACCCGTTTTCTATGTATCGACTGCTCCACGCATCATTGTTATTAGGGTCATTGAGTGTGGCACGGGGTAAAGCAGCATCGGTATTCGACACAACTACCCGTGAAACATCATCAAACCAGCGGTCAGCCGTATTGCCATCGGCGGGCATCAGGCGAGCACGACTATCGACACTCTTTAACTGATTAGACCAAACCGTGTTCATCTGTGTGAGCTTCATCTTCATGTAGTTACCAACCTTTCCACCACAAACACCATTAATAAAGATGTTCAAGTCGAAATTACGATAACGGAATGTGTTGTTAAAACCGAATGTAAACTTGGGGAACGGTGAGCCCAGGTCTGTCTTGTCGTTCTCATCAATGACACCGTCATTGTTCACGTCCTTGTACTTGATGTCGCCCACAAACGTGGTGTTGGTACGACTGTACTTGGAAGGATCGGGGTTCCACGACTTCGTTCCGTCAGCGTTGGTGATAATGGGGTTGTTTTGTTGCATGGTATTCACCGGAGAATTGATAATATCGTTGAAATCCTTGTAGATTCCCTCCACCTCATAACCGTAGAAACGGAACAGCGACTGTCCGGGAACCGTGCGGGAAACCACGTCGTTCCATTGTCCGTAGCCCAACAGTGCCGTACTTCCGGCAAGACTCCTGAGCTCATTTTTGTTGAACGAGATGTTGAAATCCGTGGACCATTCAAAATTCTTCGAAACTATCGGTTTAGCGTTGATGCTCACCTCAAAGCCCTTGTTACTGATGTCGCCATAGTTGCCCCAAGGTGCAGAGAGAACAGAAGACTCATTACCACTCGTTCCCATAATCGACGGGAGATTGAGCTGCATCAACATATCTTTCGACTCCTTGCTGTACCAGTCGAACGTAAAGTTCAGTCGATTATTGAGGAATCCAAGGTCGAGTCCCACGTTCCACTGTTCCTGAGTCTCCCACTTGATGTCAAGGTTCTTCAGGTTTCTGGGGCGGTAGCTGGTGCCAAGTCCTGTAGCCATGACTGACATGGATGAACCCCAAAGGTATCCACCAATGCCGGCGTTACCGGTCTGACCCCATCCCACACGCAGTTTGCCGTTGCTCAGCCAGTCTCCTATTGCCTCTTTGACAAATTCCTCGTTTGAGAAACGCCAGGCCACTGCCAGCGAATGGAAGCCTGCCCATCGTTTGTTTGGGCCAAAATTGGAACTACCGTCATAGCGGTAAGTATAAGTAGCCAGATAGCGGTCGTCGTAATTATAAGTCTCGCGGGTGAAGAAAGAGGCCATCGCACTGCTACCCCATCCATTTCCAATCTGTGGATCGCCCGTACCCAATGCGGGATTGTGGATGATATCGCTTGGCAGATTAGTGTTGAAAACCGAAGTATAATCATATTTGGATTCCCACATCTCCTGCCCAAGCATAGCTGAAATACTGTGCTTGCCAAACTGGTTGGTATAGGTCAGATAGTTGCTGAGAGACCAGTATTTGTTACTGTTTTTCTGTATGCGACTCTGATTTTGGCTGCGATTCCATCTACCAAGGTTTACTTTCGGATTATAGGTATCTGCCTTGGATGCACCTATACTAAATCCAAGTTGCGAGTGCCATACAAAATTTTTCAGGAACGTCACATCTGCATAGACACTACCATTTAGCGTCTGTCGATCGAGCAGAATGTCGTCAAGTTTAGCTAAAGCAATCGGGTTGGGATTAACAAAACCTTCTTTCGACACACTGGAATAGCCACCGTCGATGTTGTAGATTTGAATATCGGGCGGAGTGGTGAGAGAATATGATATCAATCCCTCATCACTATCGGCCAGCTTCAAACTTTCATTGGTCTCACTGTAAGTGGCGTTCATACCGAGTTTCAACCACTTCTTGAGCTGTGCGTCAAGATTGGCACGGAACGAATATCGTCCGAAATGGCTGTCGATAATCGTACCGTTCTGGTCGCCGAAGTTACCCGACACAAAATATTTCACTTGGTCCGTACCACCCTCCGCACTCACTTGGTGAGAGTTAGACCATGCCGTGCGGAACACAGCATCCTGCCAGTTGGTGCCGACACCGAGGATAGATGGGTCGCTGTAATTCAAATCCGGTTTAGCAATCTCGCCCTGAGCCACCATATCATTATAGTAGCCTGCAAACTCGCGAAGATTCATAACGTCCAGACGTTTGTTCTGACGCGACATTGTCACTTGTCCGTTATAGCTGAACTTAGCTTCACCGCTCTTTCCGCGTTTTGTCGTGATGAGCACCACGCCATTGGCACCCTGAGCACCATAGATAGCCGTGGCCGATGCGTCTTTCAACACCTCCATGCTCACAATGTCAGACGGATTGAGCAGCGACAATGGTGATACGGCAGAGTGACTACCGTTGCCCAAAGCGTCGCCAAGTCCCAGACTTGCGCCACTATTGCTTCCACCTTGCCAAATCACACCGTCTACCACATAAAGTGGATCGGAGTTGGCATTAATTGTAGCCAGACCACGAATATTAATAGACACTGCCGAGCCCGGAGCACCCGACGTCTGCATTGAAGTAATACCCGAAATACGACCTTGCAAGGCCTGGTCCACGTTGGTAATCGGTGCCGACTTGAGCGTTTTCTCGTCCAACGAGGCTGAGGCACCCGCCAAATCGCTCTTCTTCATCGTACCATAGCCCACTACTACCACCTCATCAATAGAGTGAAGGTCTTCTTTAAGTTTAATGTTGTAGGTGGTGCGACCGTCGGTTTTAATCGTCTGGGTCGTATATCCCACATAAGAGACTTCGAGCACAGCACCCTTGGGGACGCTGAGCGTAAAGTTTCCATCCAGATCGGTAACTGTGGCATTCATAATGCCCTCTACCCTTACCGTAGCCCCGATGATGGGCCCCTGAGTATCAGAAACATTACCCCGTATCTGCCGAGCCTGCTGCACGACATCGGGAAAACGTGATTCGCCACTCGCGCATACAGTCGGCGAATAGCTAAGCAATGCTAAGGACATGAATCCTGTAAGCAATAGCGCATGCTTGTTGTAAGTTAGTTCCATAAATTATATTGGTTTAAGCTTCGTTTTGATATAGAGTTTAAATAATGTTTATTTCATTTATTTTTAGATAAGTACCATCCCGGTTACAGGATAAGTATTAAGAAATTTATTAGGTTTAACAATTCGGAACACAAGATTCCCATATATCACTTGCAAAGTTAAATTTTATTTTTCTAAAATAGTAGTATTATTTTGACATTTCATTGTACTATTTTGCCAAATCTATTTTTACTTCATTCACAAGTGTTTACTTAGCCTTTATTTCTGCCTTTCTTGATAAAGAGCCTTCACCCCACTGTTATACCGCTCCTCCGAAATGCTACGCCCTCATCTGTTGGGATTCTGTGGCCTATACCTTATTATATAAATAGAGGAGACATTTGTACAATATAAGTCGTAACAGGACCGTAATT
>CALKIW010000161.1 GCA_937995875.1 uncultured Bacteroidales bacterium
CACCAAAGACATTAGATGAAATCCTCGCACTTGAGGACATCGACCAAAAGATAGCATACCTTAAGAAAGGTAGGCGCACATCATTGCCCGACACAGGAAAGAATCTCGCAGACTGGAATCCAAAACTCCATGACATCATGAACCCTGCACTCTATCCGAAGATAAAAGTACTGGTCAGAATGGAGGATACCAAGTATGACCCCGATACAGGAAAATCAATTAAGATTCCTGCCAAATACGAGATGAAAGAGCCTAACCGCATCGCACTCCCCATCGAGCAGGACATTGTGAATATACATACGGCGTTCACCGTCGGAACAGAGCCTACGTTGGACTGCCTGCCAGAGGATGACAAGGAAAAGGGTATGTTTGAAGCTATCAAACAAGTATTCAAGAAGAATAAGCTGAAATATCAAAACAGGAAGATTGTACGCTCGTGGCTCGCAGAGCAAGAGGTGGCGGAATATTGGTTTGTCGTTAAGGACGATGGCTTTTGGGCGAAGCTCAAGCGAAAGGTTGCAGGATTATTTGGCAAGGAAGCACCGAAATACCGTTTGAAATCGCAGGTGTGGTCTCCATTTCGTGGTGACTCTCTCTATCCATTCTTTGACGACGGCGGTGACATGGTGGCCTTCTCCCGCGAGTATGAGAAGACGGACATCAATGGCAATAAGCACAAGGTGTTCATGACCCTCACCGATAAGATGGTTTATCAGTGGAACTTGGATAAGACGTGGGAACCAAATGCCGAGCGGTCGTTTGCTCACAACCTATCAAAACTGCCAGTAGTCTATGCCAGTCGCTCCGAGCCATTGTGTGCAAAAGTACATCAGCTCCGCACGAGGTTGGAGAAGTGTCTCAGCGGTTATGCCGACTGCATCGACAACCATTTTTTCCCACTCCTTATGCTCTTTGGTGACTTACAGCCCGACAGCGTTACAGGCGATGCAAGAAACCGTATGATGCAGCTCACCGGGGATGGTGCAAACGCAAAATACCTCACATGGGATCAGTCGAGCGACCCTATCAAGGTGGAGATTGAGACATACTTCAATCAGATATACGGCTTGACCAACACGCCCCGCATCTCCTTCGATCAGATTAAAGGCGTGGGCAACGCATTGAGCGGAACAGCGTTTCGATACGTCTTCATGGCTGCACACATGGCAGTTCAGAATCATTCGGAGGAGTTAGGATCGTTTTTCCAACGACGTGTGAACTTCCTCACTTCCGCCATTGGCGCATTGAACGCATCGCTTGAAGAAGCCAGCCATACCATTGACATAGAGACGGAGATTGTGCCGTTCATGATAGACAGCGAGAGCGACAAGGTAACCACCGCAGCCGCTGCCGTGAGCGGTGGAGTATGGTCTCTTGAACATGGAATTGCTTACTGTTCCAACTATGGTGAGTTGCAGGACGAACTCCAGCAGATTAAAGAGGAACATCAGGAAAAGGCAGAACAACAGCCTAAGCATACCGAATCAAAACCCAAAAAAGAAGTTTAATCGTTTGTAAAATACCTATCGCCCCCTGATACGCAAGTGTCACGGGGCTTTTTCATGCTTTTTTACAACAACAAACCTATTGTCGTTTTTCTGACAACGAAAAACTTTGTTACGAATAGGATAAGGTATAATTTTGAGCAAAAGATTGTTTCAGGATAACACTTTAAAGTATGAACATTTACGAACAGATTTTGGCAGGTCTCAAAACCAAGTTTCAAGGGGTTGAGGATGCCACCCTCCAGCGGATTGCAAGCAAGAAGTCAGAGGGAGTAACGGACGAAAGCAAGGTAAACTCTATCGTTGAGGGTATCTCCTTTCAGGACGTGTTGAACAGTTATGGCGACTATCGGGCTGATGGAGCGCAGAAGACCGCAATTTCAAATTACGAGAAGAAGCACAACATCAAGGACGGTAAGCCTATTGAGGAAACCAAACCACAGCAACCACAGACACCTGCACCTACTCCGCAGCCTAAGCCAGCAGAGGAAGTGCCAGCATGGGCGCAGAGCCTTATTGATTCCAACAAGACTTTGAGTGAGAAGTTGGCAGCCATGGACGCTAAGACAAAGGCGGACATCCGTTACCAGCAGATTGATGAGGCGGCGAAGTCGTTTGGCATTCCCGAATTTGCCTACAAAGGCAAGCAAATCGCAGAAGACGCAGACTTAAATCAGTACTTCACGGACTTGAAGCAGGAAATGCAGAACAGCGGTTTCCAGTTCGCCAAATCCCCCGAGGAGGGAAACCACGAACATCAAAGCGAGGTAAGTTCCATCGCCGAGCAAATCGAAAAAGGGACAAAAGAGATTGTAGAACAGAATAATAAGTAAAAATTATGGCAGCAGGATTTGTTTATAATTTGAAGCCAAAAGAAGTGCAGGAGGAACGTTACGACGTTTCAACTGGCATTCGCCGTCGTGGAAACTATGTCCTCGATGTGGCAGGGCTGGAAATAGGAAGTTACGTTCCTTCATTCCTACCAATTGCAGCGGACTTGAAAGCCAAGACCGCAAAGATTGCCGTGCGTGCGCTGGTCGTTGAGACCGCAGACACAGCAGCAACGAAAATCAAGGTAGCCAAGAACCCTTACCTCAAAGACGGCATGGTGCTGGGTACAGGTGCAAAGGGAGCGACTATCCAGTCTATCGACCGCACCAACGCTGACTATGACGAGGTAACACTCGCAGCAGCATTTGGCGTAAAAGTGAACGCAGGAGATGCTCTGTTTGAGGCATCAGCAGCAGGTGGTACTACTCCAAAGGCGGTCGCTAACTCCGCTCTCTATGAGAACCACAAGGTTACAGAGGGTATCAACAGCGTTGCACTCCTTATGCGTGCCTTTGAGATTGAACCCGAGAAGTTGGTGATGCCGTTCTGTGCGGCTGATAAGGCCAACCTCCCTCACTTCCAGTTTAACGAGTAAAAAGAAAGGACAAGATTATGACATTGACTATTCAGACTTTGTTTAACGAGCCCGCTATTGTGGGTGCCGTTATTAACCGTGTCCTTCAGACCCGTAAGGACGCAATCTATTGGCAGCAGTACCTCGACTTCCGCCGTACCACTACCCGTGTGTTCAAGGACTACATCGGCTCTGTGCGTGGCGTGATGGCAGGTAGCATCAACTCGCAGTTTGGCGAGAAGCCTATCCGTGAGCGTCAGAACATCGGCAGCGGATATGGCGAGATTGCCTACTTGGGCGACCGCTATCAGATGAGCGT
>CALKIW010000162.1 GCA_937995875.1 uncultured Bacteroidales bacterium
CGATGCAACTATCTGATGCAGGATAATTGTGAATTGAAAATTGTGAATTGTGAATTATCGAACTCTTTTTCCTACCACATCCCAGTTGATAATGTCCCAAACGGCTTTCACGTGGTCGGCGCGTCGATTCTGATAGTCCAGATAGTAAGCGTGTTCCCACACGTCAATGCCCATGAGGGGCGTAAGACCGTTGCGCAGTGGATTGTTACCATTGGGCTCTTGCGTAATCACCAGTTTGCCATTGGCGTCTTGCGACAGCCAGGCCCATCCGGAGCCGAAGAGGGAAGTACAAGCCTTGCTGAACTCCTCCTTGAATTTCTCAAAGCTGCCGAAGCTTTCATTGATTTTTTCAGCTATCTTGCCTTTGGGAGCATTGTTTTTCACGGGAGCCATAAACTGAAAGAAATACAGGGTGTGATTCAGTATCTGGCCTGCGTTGTTATATAGCGGCCCTTCGGGAACAGTCTTCACGAGCCCCTCTATGTTCCAATTCTCATATTCGGTGTCTTTGATGAGGTTGTTCAGTGTATTGACGTAGCCTTGAAGGTGTTTGCCATAGTGCAGCTCAAGGGTTTGTTCACTAATCACGGGTTCCAATGCGTTCTTGGCATACGGGAGACTCGGCATCTGCAAAGTCACGAGTAATAATAATTTTGCTAATAACATATTTTTCTTATTTTAGTGTATTGCAAAGATATGAAATTGTTTGTGGCAAACGAAATAGATACTACCTTTTTTATAATATTTCTATATTTAGTGACAAGAGTTTTCAATTCACAATTATCCTGCATCAGATAGTTGCATCGGTTCTTGCATCGGAATTCACGACTTCACACGACATGGCATGACAGAACGTTGAAAGAGTAGGGAGAGACGCAGGTATCAAGTTGTCGTGTTAAGTCGTGAATTCCGATGCAAAGAATAAAAAGAAAACAGATGCAAGTTGTCGCGTTCAGTAGTGAGTGTCGATGCAAAGAAGAATAAAGAACGCAGATGTAAGGTGTCGTGTTTAGTTGTGAGTGTTGATGCAAAGAATAAAAAGAAAACAGATGCAAGGTGTCGCGCTCAGTCGTGGGTGTCGATGCAAAGAAGAATAAAGAACGCAGATGCAAAGTGTCGCGTTAAGTCGTGAATCCCGATGCAAAGAAAAAGACGCCAACAGTTGTGTGCCAGCTTGAAAGTCGTTGCAAGGATAATTGTGAATTGAAAATTGTGCATTGTGAATTGTTCATCTGTCTTCCGAAGTTTTTGTTGAAAAAATTACCATGTTCGGGAAAGTTTTGCTACCTTTGCGCTTGCTTAAGCAAATAGTATTAAAAACGTAATTTTTATTTATGGATTTCACTTTGTTCATTACCGTTTTGCTGACGGCTGTGACGTTGGTGGTTGCGGCGTATGTTATCGCCAAACTCATTGGTCCGCGTTCGTACAATCCGGTGAAGGGTGAGGTTTTCGAGTGTGGTATTCCCACACGCGGCAGTTCGTGGTTGCCCATGCACGTGGGTTACTACCTGTTTGCCATCCTTTTCCTGGTGTTCGACATTGAGGTAGTGCTCTTGTATCCTTGGGCTGTGGTTGTGAAACAGTTTGGACCGATGGCACTCATCAGCATCGGTTTCTTCCTGTCGGTATTAGTATTGGGCTTGGCATATGCCTGGCGGAAAGGAGCACTCGAATGGAAATAAGGAAAAGAGCGAAGATTAAGCGTTTTCCTCACGATGAGTTCAAGGACAACGATACTCTTGAGAAAATAGCAAAGGAACTGAACGACGGCGGTGCCAACGTTGTCTTAGGTTCGCTGGATGCGGCCATCAACTGGGGACGGAGCAATTCGCCCTGGTCGCTGACGTTTGGTACGTCGTGTTGCGGTATAGAGTTTATGGCCATCGGATGTTCACGTTACGACATGGCCCGTTTTGGCTGGGAGGTGACACGTAACTCGCCCCGACAGGCCGACCTCATCATGTGTGCCGGAACGATTACCAACAAGATGGCTCCCGTGTTCAAACGTCTGTACGACGAGATGGCCGAGCCTAAGTATGTGGTGGCCGTGGGCGGATGCACCATCAGCGGTGGCCCTTTCAAGAAGAGCTACAACGTGGTGCGCGGTATCGACGAGTTGGTGCCTGTGGATGTGTATATTCCCGGATGCCCTCCACGTCCCGAATCCCTGATCTATGGCATGATGCAGTTGCAGCGCAAGATCAAGGTGGAAAAATTCTTTGGTGGCGCCAATCACAAGATGACCGCTGAGGAGCGCGAAGACAGTATGTCGCGTGGCGGACTGCGTGGGCTGAGCAATGCCAACAAGGCTCATGCCAAGATAGGCAACAAGGCTCCCATTATTGTGACCGGTGCGCCAACTCAGGAAGAAATCAACAAGCTGGGCGAGGAGTTGGAGCATTTGGAAAAGGGAACTCCTGCAGCCGGAACATCTACGGAAACAACTAAGGTATCGGAATAAAATGAAATTAGAAAACAAAGAATTCGGATTTGACAGCTTTGCCGCAGAGATGGGCAAGCTGAAGAATGAGAAGCATTTCGACTACCTTATTACTATAGTAGGCGAAGACTTCGGCCCTGAGGAAGGGTTGGGGTGCATCTACATTCTTGAGAATACGCAGACGCACGAACGGGTGTCGGTGAAGCAAATAGCCAAGACGGTGGACGGGGAATATGTAATTCCGTCGGTCATCAACTTGTGGAAAGCTGCCGACCTGTTGGAGCGCGAGGTGTTCGATTTTCTCGGCATCAAGTTCTTGGGACATCCCGATATGCGTCGATTGTTCATGAGAAACGACTTTACGGGTTATCCGCTCCGCAAGGACTTTGACATGAGTCCGGAAGCCAATCCATTCCCCACGACTGATGAGCCGGAAGTAGACTGGACGTCGGAATGGAATCTTGATAAATATGGTCGTTTGGTGGAAACCAAGCACCGCCTGTTTGACAAGGACGACTTCGTGATCAATTTCGGCCCCAACCATCCGTCTACGCACGGTGTGCTTCGCTTGCAGACGGTGGTAGACGGCGAGACCATTAAGAATGTCTATCCCCATTTGGGCTATATCCATCGTGGTATGGAGAAGATGATGGAGGATATGACCTATCCGCAGACGCTGGCGCTGACCGACCGCCTGAATTATCTCTGCGCCATGCACCATCGCCATGCGTTGGTGGGCGTGATCGAAGAGGCAATGGGCATAGAGCTGAGCGACCGCATTCAGTATGTCCGCACCATTATGGACGAGTTGCAGCGTATTGACAATCACTTGCTGTTCCTCGGCACCTGCGCACAGGATTTGAGTGCCCTGACGGCATTCCTATACTGCATGCGCGACCGTGAACATGTGCTCAATGTGATGGAGGAAACGACCGGCGGCCGATTGATTCAGAACTATTACAGAATAGGTGGACTTCAGGATGACATCGATCCAAACTTCGTGGCCAACACTAAGGCGCTGTGTAAGTATATGCGCCCTATGGTTCAGGAATACCTCGATGTGTTTGGCGATAACATCATTACACACCAGCGATTGGAAGGCGTGGGCCCCATGAACTTGGCCGACTGCGTGAACTACGCTGTCACCGGCCCGGCAGGTCGTGCAGCCGGTTGGCATAACGACGTGCGCAAGAATCATCCGTATGCCCTATATAATAAGGTGGACTTTAAGGAAATTGTCGGCACTGCAGGCGACTCGATGGAACGTTATATGATTCATATCAACGAGATCTATCAGAGCCTTGACATCATTGAGCAGCTGATAGACAATATTCCCGAAGGCGACTTCTACATCAAGCAGAAGCCTGTGATCAGGGTGCCTGAGGGACAGTGGTACTTCTCCGTGGAGGGTGGCGCCGGCGAGTTTGGTGTTTATCTTGACAGTCGCGGCGACAAGAATCCTTATCGTGTGAAGATGCGCCCGATGGGTCTGACCCTTGTCGGTGCATTCGACAAGATGCTTAAGGGGCAGAAGATTGCCGACCTTGTGGCTACAGGAGCAGCCATCGACTTTGTGATTCCTGATTTGGATAGATAATACTAAAACCAAAAGGTGGATTGAATAAAAAGAAATAAGATATGTTTGATTTTAGTATAGTTACAACATGGTTTGATGCCCTCCTGCGCCAGACGCTTGGATTGGGAGATTTCTGGACCATATTGATTGAGTGTGTCGTCGTGGGCATATTGATTCTCACGGCATACGCGCTGATCGCCATCGCCCTGATTTTCATGGAGCGTAAGGTTTGCGCCTACTTCCAATGTCGTCTCGGACCGATGCGTGTTGGTCCCTGGGGAATCTTTCAGGTGTTTGCCGACGTGGTGAAGATGCTGATCAAGGAGATTTTCACCATCGACAAGGCCGACAAGTTGCTCTATTGGCTGGCACCTTTCCTCGTGATTGCCGCTTCGGTGGGTACTTTCTCATTCCTTCCCTGGAACAAGGGTGCGCACATCCTCGATTTCAATGTGGGCATTTTCCTCGTTACGGCCATTTCTTCTATTGGTGTAGTAGGAATCTTTATAGCTGGCTGGGGGAGTAACAACAAGTATTCTGTGGTTTCGGCCATGCGTGCTGCCGTGCAGATGATTTCCTATGAATTGTCGCTCGGACTATGTCTTGTCGCAGCCGTTGTGCTGACGGGAACGATGCAGATGAGTGGTATTGTCGAGGCACAGACAGGGCCTTGGAACTGGTTGATCATCAAGGGACACATCCCGGCGATCATAGCCTTTCTGGCTTTCCTCGTGGCAGGTAATGCTGAGGCTAACCGCGGCCCGTTCGACATGGCCGAAGCCGAGAGCGAACTAACCGCAGGTTATCACACCGAATATTCGGGTATGGGCTTCGGCTTCTATTATCTGGCCGAGTATCTGAATCTCTTTGTGGTTGCAGGTATTGCCTCTGCTGTGTTCCTCGGCGGATGGGCTCCGCTGAACATCGGTGTAGCATCTTTCGACAGCGTGATGAACTGGATTCCCGGTTTTATCTGGTTCTTCGGTAAGACTTTTGCCGTGGTTTGGCTGTTGATGTGGGTTCGATGGACGTTCCCGCGTTTGCGCATCGACCAAATCCTGAAACTTGAGTGGAAGTATATCATGCCGTTGTCATTGCTTAATTTGGTATTGATGACCGTTTGTGTGGCACTTGGCTGGTACATTAAATAAATAAGGTAAAATGTCAAATAAAGAAAAATCATATTTCAGGGGCATTGCCGATGGGTTGAAGACGTTAAGCATTGGTTTGAAGACCACGCTGAAGGAATATTTCACACCCAAGACAACCGAGCAATATCCTGAGAATCGCAAGACAACACTGCACGTCTCCCCGCGTTTTCGCGGACGTCTTGTGTTCAAGCGCGATGAGAACGGCGAGCATCGTTGTGTGGCTTGTACCATGTGCGAGAAGGCTTGCCCCAACGACACAATCAAAATTCTGTCTCACATGGAAGTGAATGAGGAGACCGGTCGCAAGAAGAGAATGTTGGACGATTATCAGTACGATCTCGGCGACTGTATGTTCTGTCAGCTTTGTGTCAATGCCTGCAACTTCGATGCGATTGAGTTCACCAACGATTTTGAGCATGCTGTGTTCGACCGCTCTAAGCTCGTGCTCCATTTGGACAAGGAAGTTTACGACGGGGGCAGTCTGCCTCATTTGATTAAGGATGGCGGCGCACCGCTGACCATCGGTAAGTTTAACACCAAGACCAAGTAATAGATTATGGCAAATCTCGTAGTATTTTGTATTCTTGCTGTAGTTATCCTTGGCGCAGCAATAGCATCTGTGCTCACGACGCGCATCATGCGGGCAGCCACGTTTCTGCTCGTCGTGTTGTTTGGCATTGCCGGCATTTATTTTCTGCTCGGCTATACATTCCTCGGCGCGGCGCAGATCAGTATTTATGCCGGAGGTATCACCATTATGTATATCTTCGCCATCAATTTGATGTCCAGACATTCACTGCAAGGACTTGTAGAGCGTTTCAAAGGGAAACGTGTTGTACAAGGTGCACTTCTTTCGCTTGTGGGATTAGGCACGGTGCTTGTAGTTTATCTCAAGAGCGAATTCATGGCTCACGCCAAGGTTAATAGTGTGGCCGACATGGAACTTCCCATGCAGAAGATTGGCGAAGCTCTTGTTGGCAGCGAAAAGTACCAGTATATATTGCCTTTCGAGTTGATTTCAGTATTCTTGCTGGCATGTATTATCGGAGGCATTCTGATTGCAAGAAAGGAGGACGACAAATGACAATTCCCGTAGAACTACTCATGGCGCTTGGTGCCCTTTTATTTTTTATCGGAGTTTTCGGCTTCGTCACCCGTCGCAATCTGGTGGCTATGCTCATTTCCATAGAGCTTATATTGAATGCCGTAGACCTGAACTTCGCAGTTATCAACCGCTTCTTCTTCCCCGAACAAATGGAAGGTATGTTCTTCACACTGTTCTCTATTGGAGTGAGTGCTGCAGAAACTGCGGTGGCTTTGGCTATTATCATCAACGTTTACCGAAACTACCACAGTGATCAGGTGAACAGTATTGAAAACATGAAATTCTAAGATTAGCAATGGATTACAGTTATTCATTTTTAATACTTCTTCTCCCACTTCTGAGCTTTCTGTTGCTTGGCTTATGTGGTATGAAGATGAAAAAGCCGGTGGCGGGCTACATTGGCACGGCGGTATTGGTGTCGCTGTGGGCGATGAGCCTTTACACTGCCTATAAATATTTCTTCTATACCGGTCACGTGGTTACGCCCTTTGAGGAGGTAGACGTAGTCAATGGCCGTTTGGCTTCCGGTGTTTATCCCACGCTGACGGTGTTCAACTTCACGTGGTTGGACTTTGGCAAGACCCTTCTTGGCACCGATCTGCTGTTTAAGATAGGGTTTCGCCTGACGCCTATCAGCGTGATGATGCTGATTGTGATTACCACAGTCAGCACGATGGTCCACATCTATAGCTTCGGTTATATGGCCGAGCGCGATGAGAATTATAAGAAAGAAGGCTACGAGCATGGTTTCCAGCGTTTCTATGCTTTCCTCTCGCTGTTCTCCATGTCGATGCTCGGATTGGTCGTGGCCACCAACCTTTTCCAGATGTATATGTTCTGGGAGTTGGTGGGTGTGTGTTCCTACTTGCTTATCGGATTCTATTATCCCAAGCACGAGGCCGTACACGCCTCAAAGAAGGCGTTCATCGTCACCCGCTTTGCCGACTTGTTCTTCCTCATCGGTATCCTGTTCTATAGTTTCTATGTAGGTACATTCAACTACGACCTGAGTGTAGACCAGACGGCAATCAGCAATCTTCCCGGTGCGGCATGGGTACTGCCTATGGCCTTGTTCCTCATGTTTATTGGTGGAGCCGGCAAGTCGGCCATGTTCCCTTTGCACATTTGGCTGCCGGATGCTATGGAGGGACCGACGCCTGTCAGTGCGTTGATTCATGCAGCGACGATGGTTGTTGCCGGTGTGTTTCAGGTGGCATCACTGTTCCCCATCTGGATACAGTTTGCGCCCGACACGCTCCACTATGTGGCCTACATCGGTGCATTCACAGCCTTTTATGCTGCTGCCGTAGCTTGTACGCAGGCTGATATCAAGCGCGGTCTGGCCTTCTCTACAATTTCGCAGATTGCCTATATGCTCGTAGCGCTTGGCGTGGCTACCTCTTTGGAGGGACACGGCGGTGTGGGCTATATGGCGGGTATGTTCCATTTGTTCACCCACGCCATGTTCAAGGCTCTGCTGTTCCTTTGCTCCGGTGCCATCATCGTGATTGTCGGCTCCAACTTCAAGCAGTACATGGGCGGGCTGCACAAATATATGCCCATCACCAACGTCTGCTTCCTTATCGGATGCTTGGCCATCAGCGGTATTCCGCCTTTCGCGGGATTCTTCTCCAAGGATGAGGTTGTGGCAGCCTGTTTCCACTTCTCTCCCTATATGGGCTGGTTTATGACATTGGTATCCGGTATGACGGCTTTCTATATGTTTCGCCTTTACTACGTTATCTTCTGGGGCAAGTCATACTATGAGCAGGATCCCGACAATCGTCGTCGTCCGCAGGAAGTTCCTTTCGTGATGTGGGGACCGTTGGTATTCCTGGCCATCATCTCTATTTTTGCAGGTATGATACCTTTCGGGCACTTTGTGTCTGCCAACGGCTTGAGCGAAGACATTGCCTTGCAGACATTCCAATTCTGGACATGGAGCCCCGTAGCTTGGACAAGCATCACGGTGGCACTTATCGGTACCGGTTTGGCCACATGGATGTATAAGAGTGGGCATAATCCTGTTCCCGATATGTTGCAGAAGAAGATGCCTACACTCCATAGAGCTGCGCTCAATCGTTTCTACATCGACGATGCTTGGCAGTTCTTCACCCACAAGGTCGTGTTCCGCTGCTTCTCTATCCCAATCGCCTGGTTCGACCGTCATGTCATCGATGGTATGTTCAACTTCACGGCTTGGGCAACACAGGAGGCCGGCGAGAGCATCCGTCCGTGGCAGAGTGGCGATGTTCGCCAATATGCCGTGTGGTTTCTCACCGGTAGCGTGGCACTCACGTTAATATTGCTTTGCATTTAACAGTTAATTATGAGAGTTGAAGATCAGGAAATCGACCGTTTCTTAACATCTCGACTCCGAATAATATATCGTAAACAATGACATTCTTATCATTATTTGTTGTCATCCCCGTCCTGATGCTGCTGGCGCTTTGGCTTGCCCGCAACGACAGTCAGGTGCGTGGTGTCATGGTAGTCGGCTCTGTCGCGTTGCTGGCCTTGTCCATCTATCTCGTCTTCGCATTCCTCGGAGCGCGAGAGACCATGCCCGCCGAACAATATCCTTTCCTTTTCGGCGATGCCATCCCTTGGTTTGAGCCTTTAAACATATTCTATAGAACAGGTGTCGACGGCATTGCCGTTGTTATGATTCTGCTTTCGGCCATCATCGTGATCACCGGAACTTTC
Organism: uncultured Bacteroidales bacterium; assembly: GCA_937995875.1. GTDB lineage: Bacteria > Bacteroidota > Bacteroidia > Bacteroidales > Bacteroidaceae > Prevotella. The sequence goes on from CALKIW010000162.1 coordinate 8,982, forward strand.
GCATCGTGGCAGCTGCATCCCATGCAAAAGGAATATTTCCTATGGTTCACACTGCTTTCTGCCGGTGTGTTCGGCTTCTTCATCAGCGAAGACCTCTTTACGATGTTCATGTTCTATGAGGTAGCACTCATTCCCATGTATCTGCTGATTGGAGTATGGGGAACAGGACCTAAGGAATATTCGGCTATGAAGCTCACCTTGATGCTCATGGGTGGGTCTGCCCTCCTTATTCTGGGCATTCTGGGCATCTACTTCTTCAATGGTCACTATAGCGGCACCTACACGATGGATGTCGTGGCCATTGCGCAGAGCAATGCCATCCCCGTGTTCATTCAGAAGGTATTTTTCCCATTCATCTTTATCGGCTTTGGTGTGCTTGGTGCATTGTTTCCTTTCCACACATGGTCGCCCGACGGTCATGCTTCAGCCCCGACAGCAGTGTCTATGCTCCATGCCGGTGTGCTGATGAAACTTGGTGGTTACGGCTGCTTCCGTGTCGCCATGTTCCTCTTGCCCGATGCCTCCCGTGAGCTGTGCTGGATATTCCTTATTCTCACGACAATTTCCGTAGTCTATGGTGCACTCTCGGCTTGTGTGCAGACCGACCTTAAGTATATCAATGCCTACTCCTCAGTGTCTCACTGTGGTATGGTGCTCTTTGCACTTTGCATGATGACACAGACTGCTATCACCGGCGCTGTGCTTCAGATGCTATCTCACGGTTTGATGACCGCTCTTTTCTTTGCCGTGATTGGTATGATCTATCATCGCACCGGCACCCGCGATGTGCGTCGTTTGGGTGGTTTGATGAAGATTCTGCCATTCTTGTCTGTGGCCTATGTCGTGGCAGGTTTGGCCAATCTCGGATTGCCCCTGTTCTCAGGTTTTGTAGCCGAGATGAATATCTTTGTGGGCGCTTTCCAAGTGAACGACACGTTCCACCGCGTTTGTACCATTATTGCCTGTACCTCAATAGTTATCACGGCGGTGTATATCCTCCGTGTGGTTGGCAAGATTCTCTATCAGAAGGTGCCCGATCAGGACTATTATAAACTCACCGATGCCACATGGGACGAGCGTATTGCCGTTGGCGCACTCATTTTCTGCGTGGCCGGACTTGGAACTTTCCCACTTTGGGCCCAAAGTATTATTAACGATGCCGTAGCTCCAATGATCAATCATATTGTGGGAAGCGGAGTAATTGCCGGAATGTAAAAAAGAAAGTCTCATCCCAATCTTTTCCGGCAGATAAGGCTGTCTTCAACTTCGGTTTTGACTGCTGCGCGGACAGGAAGCGTGGGAGAGATTTAAAAATATATAGTTATGCAAATCGATTATAGTCAGTTTCTAAATATGATTCCGGAGGTCACGCTGATGGCCATTCTGGTAATCGTTTTCATTGCAGACCTGTTCACGGCCACCAAGCCGGGCGAGCCGCAAACCCGCCAGTGGTTTAATCCATTGGTCTGTATGCTCCTGCTTGGTCATGTTCTCATTAATATTCAGCCTACGGCCGACGCTACGGCTTTCGGCGGTATGTATGTCACAGGGACGGCCATTGGCGTCATCAAGAGCATTTTGGCTTTCGGCACGCTCATCGTGGTGATTATGTCGCGCGAATGGCTCAACCGTCCTGACACCAATTTCAAGGAAGGCGAGTTCTATGAGTTGATCATAGCCACCCTGCTGGGCATGAACATGATGGTGAGTGCCAACCATTTCCTGCTGTTCTTCCTCGGTTTGGAAATGGCATCGGTACCTATGGCCTGTCTTGTGGCGTTCGACAAATATCGTCACCATTCAGCCGAGGCCGGTGCAAAGTTTATCCTCACCTCTATGTTTTCGAGTGGCATTATGCTCTATGGCATCAGCTTCCTCTATGCAGCTGCCGGCACATTCTATTTCGACGACATGATTCCACATCTCGACGGCTCGTGGATTTCCATCATCGGCATGGTATTCTTCTTCAGTGGTCTGGGCTTCAAGATTTCCCTTGTTCCGTTCCATTTCTGGACAGCCGACAGTTATCAGGGTGCACCGACGGCGGTCACCGGTTATCTCAGCGTAGTGTCTAAGGGTGCTGCCGCATTCGCGCTCTGCTCTGTCTTGATGAAGGTTTTTGGCGGCATGGTGGAACATTGGCAATATATGATGATGATTGTCATCGTACTGTCCATCACCGTTGCCAACCTTTTTGCCATCCATCAGAAAGACCTCAAGCGTTTCATGGCGTTCAGCTCCATCTCGCAGGCCGGCTACATCATGCTGGCCGTGGTGGGCAACTCGGCCATGGGCGTCACGGCATTGTCCTATTATGTGCTCATCTACGTGGTGGCCAACCTCGCCGTGTTCGGCATTATCGCTGCCGTCGAAGAACACAATGGTGGTGTAGTCAATATGGATGCCTACAACGGTTTCTACAAAACCAACCCCCGCTTGGCCCTCATCATGACTCTTGCCCTGTTCTCGCTTGGCGGCATCCCTCCGTTTGCGGGTATGTTCTCCAAGTTCTTCGCTTTCATGGCTGCCGTACAGGGATCGGACATTACCACTACAATGGGTGCCATGATCTATGCAGTGGTATTCATTGCATTGGTCAATACTGTCATCAGCTTGTACTACTATCTCCTCATTGTGAAGGCCATGTACATCAAGCACAACAGTAATCCGCTGCCCACTTTCAGCAGTCATGTCAATACCAAGTTGGCCCTATCTGTCTGCACGCTCGGCATTGTAGCCTTCGGTGTGTGCAGCTATGTGTACAACTGGATTTACGCCGCAATGGTATAAACAGTTTCGCTGTTCATTCCTCTGATTACCAACAAACCCGAAAAATGTTTGTACTTAACGAAACAAACGTTTTTCGGGTTTGTTGCATTCCTGTGGACATGCGTCAGGGTATTCTTCGGCTCAGTAGGAAAAATGTGGAGATGTATTTTTGCTATTGAGATAAACCCGTTAGGACAATAGATAGTCATAGATTTATTTTTGGAAGTAAACACCATGCACTGCGTAGGGACGAACGGGACGTGTCGTGTTCCGATTCAGGAGAGTAACAGTGTGTTTTACGCATTTTTAGGGGTATCTTGAAAATGGCGGCTTATCCCGAATGCAAGTTTTGAAGAATTAGAAATGGTTAAATATATGAACAAATAGCCCTCTCAAATTCGTGTATTTAAAAATAAGTTTGCCTTCGTTCGAAATACGCAAAAATTGCGACGGTTTATAAATGCCTGACTATCAGCCTTTTTGAAAAACAGGCCTTTGTTTTCCTATTTTACCGCCCGCGATTGAATATCGAACGGCACGATGAAAAGGACGTAACCGCAGTGTGATTGAGGCCCTTCCGCACTGCCGATAAGGCCTAACCATGCTGTGAGAAGGTCTCAATCGCAGCAGCCCTACAATTTTTGAGAAAGTGCGGTCCTGTTTTGACGAAAAAACATAGCCCTTTTTGCGCCGGATGCTCTGAGAACAAGAGAAACCTTTAAGGGTATAATAGTTTACAAAGTCGGACAAGTCAGACCTCTCAGACTGGTCATAATTCGAATGAACAAACAACTTGACCGAATTCCAGAAGCGTCTGAGGGAACTAGGAGTTTACACATGTGAAATTTTATTCCTACATCATATCTTCCTATTTTCAATCCCGTTTGCGGTTACACGGTTGCCACAATCGTAGGACGTACGGTGTTTCCAAAAAGGAAATGCCTGCTGAGCCTCTATCTCCCCAGTAAATATCAACTGAACCTATTCTTCGCCTGTCCCAATGAGTACGCAGCCATGCTTGCCATGTTCCCGTATGTTGTATATATATTATTTATGATTTACCCAACTTTACGCAGGTGTCGGGTCGATTTTAGTTTTCCGCCCAACCATAGGCCGATGAACGTGAGTCCGCCGTTGAGCATGAGCAGTTCGTAGCCGAATTTGTAGCCTGTGGTGGCGTATGTGATGCTGTCGATGGTATAGCAGAGCAGGGGAGAGAGGGCACAGATGTAAGGCACCAAACGATCGTGGGTCTGCCCTCGCGTGAGCAGTCCGTAGGCAAACAGACCGAGCAACGGGCCGTAGGTGTAGGAACAGAGGATGTAGATGGCGTCGATGACACTGGTGGAATTGAGCACCTTGAACAGCAGTATGAACAAGGTAAACACAACGGCAATTCCTACGTGTGCACGACGGCGCAGGCGTTCGTCTTGGGGACGGTTGCAGAGGTCTACACAGAAACAGGTGGTCAGGGCGGTGAGTGCCGAGTCGGCCGACGAGAAAGCAGCTGCCAGTACGCCGATGGTGAAGAAAATCACGACCGCCGTGCCCATACTGCCGGTAGCGGCAAACATGGGCAGCAAGTCGTCTCCCTGACCGGGCAGAGCGATGCCTCGATGCTGAGCAAGCATCATGAGCAATATGCCCAAGCCCAAAAACAATGCGTTGGCGGGGAAGAATGCGAAACCATAGGTGCACATGTCCTTTTGGGCGTCGCGGAGATTCTTGCACGTGAGGTTTTTCTGCATCATGTCTTGGTCGAGCCCTGTCATGACGATGGTGACAAACATACCGCTGAACAGTTGTTTCCAGAAATTCTGACGCGACACCCAGTCGTCGAATACGAATATTCTGCTGTGACTGTCGGCGACAACAGCGCTGACGGCTTCGCCCATCGTCATGTCGAGAGCCGATACCACTTGGACGATGATGAGGATGAGCGCGACAAACATACAGGTGGTTTGGAAGGTATCAGTCCATACCAACGTCTTGATGCCGCCACGGCGGGTGTAGAGCCAGATGAGACACACCATACCCACGACGGTGACAGCAAACGGAACGTTGAGTTGTTGGAAAACGAAGCGGTGCAGAATGAAACACACCACATAGAATCTGACGGCGGCCCCCGTCATCTTGGAAAGCAGGAAGAACGATGCGCCCGTTTTGTAGGAACGCCGCCCCAAACGGCCGTCGAGCCACGTATAGATGGTGGTGAGGTTGAGTTTGTAGTAAACGGGGAGCAGCACGAAAGCCACGACAAAATAACCTAAAATGAAGCCCAGACACATTTGCAGATAGGTCATGTCTGTCTTCATCACCATGCCGGGAACGGAGACAAACGTGATGCCCGAAATGCTGGCTCCCACCATTCCAAAGGCTACCATATACCAAGGCGACTTGCGGTTGCCTCGGAAAAATGTGTCGTTGTCGGAGCGATGGGTTGTGAAGCGGCTGAACAGCAGCAGGGCGGCAAAATATACGAGTACGGTGAGAATAATCAGCATAATGCCTTCAAAATTACGCATTTTGGGTGAGATATGCTGCGGACAGCCGCGATTTTTCGGTCGAGGCGCGTGGTGTGAAGTTTGTATAAGACTATAAAAACTGAGGAATCGCACCGCGTTAAGATGAGCATTATCCTTGTGCGGTTACCGGACGATTAAGGTTGGTTGGTCTGCTTTGTCTTGTCCTTATTCTTTTCCTTGTCCTTGTTCTCTGTCTTTTTTCTGAGATTGAACAATGACTTCCAACTGTCGAAATCTCTTTTGATGATAAATCCCAATCCCTGCGTGTTGAGAGAGTTGCGGGTGAAATAGCGGTCGTTGGTCTTGTTGTAGACGTGTATGCTGAGGTTGCCGTTAGGTGTGATGAGATAGCGCAGGTCGAAGTCGCCGATAAATGAGGCTGTGGCATTGGCGTTGTCGCGATAGCCGAACTGTCCGTCGAACAGCAATCGATTGTTCAGCATTCTGCCACTCAGCAGTCCTTCGTAAGCCGCGTTGTTCCATCCCTCGTCACCGGTAGAAATGTCGGCGCCCAAGTTCCAGTTGGAATTGGTGACCACAGAGCTGAGTATGGTGTTCAGTTGTTGGCTGATTTGTCCGCTGAGGATGCTTTGCATGGCCAGACTCGTGCGGTTGTCGGCACTGGTGGCATCGGCATTGTTGCTTCCCTGCGCATAAAAACGCCCTACGGCAAGCAGATAGAGCACTTGCTGATTCATCTCCTCCTCACTGTTGATGAGACTGTAGACCATTTGTTTGACATCTGTTCCAACGTTAGGCATATCGAGATCGAACTCGACTCTGGGTGCTGACGGGGTGCCGGTAATGTTCATGATGCAGTTCACGCGAACGTTGTTGCCGGAGAAACGGCGCCCAATCTGCAGGTCTGAGAGACTGACGGAATTTAGGGTGTATTGCGCCTTGAGATTCAGGTTGGCATTGGCAGGCTCGCCGCCGAAGACAATGCTGCTGCCCTGTGCGAAGTGGAAATCTTTCTTGATGATGTTTTGGACCGTGAGTTTGTACACGCCCTCATTGATCACGTAGTTGCCGAAGATGTCGAGGTCGCCCTTGTTATAATAGGACGCGCGCAGGGAGCCGGAGCCTTTAAAGTCGATATAGTCACCCGATTTTTTGTCCATGACAACTTTCAATGTGGCGTCCGGTGTCGTGTTGATGAGGAAATTGATGCGTATGTCTGTCGGAATATCGGCGATGTCGCGTTCTGCGTCTGTGCTGTCGGGCGATGAGAGATGGAGTGAGGAATTGCGGATGGAGTCTCTGGAAGTCCATTGTATGAATTCCTGCGTGTCGATGGCGTCGGGAGACGACACGTCGTAGACCACTTGAGAGCCTTGCCGGGGCGTAATATCCACGTCGAAATTCACCTCGCCGGGCTTGCCTTTAATCTTCACTCCTCCCGTGCCATAGACTGTTCCGTAGAATGTGCTGCCGTAGGTTGGTCCCCAGTCGTATGCCAACAGATTGTCGGCGCTGATGTTGAGGTCGTAGCTCAGACGGGAAAGGTGGTCGTGATAAAGACTTCCCTTGACGATGCCGATGTTGCCGTTGCGGTCGTAGATGGTGTCATTGGGAAATTGGATTTCGTTGATCAGGAAGTGTACGGTGTCGTTGCGTAGGCTATAGACAGTGTTGAGCGGCGTAATGCCAATCTTCCCGTCGGCCACCAGTTCGCCCGTGAGGTTGATGTTGCCAAGATCGCCCCACACGCGCACACTGCCACTGGCGGTGATGTCTGCTTGGTTCATGAAACTGGAACAGAAGGTGCCGACAAATTCGCCGCGCGCATGGTCGGCATCGATGGCAAGGTCAATGTAGTTTCGTTTGGGCGATACATACCCCTTGATGTTCGTCGTGCGGAGCAGTGGTGCGGCTTGGGCTATCTGCATCGTGTCTATGGCTTGGGCGTCGATGTCTATCTCTTCCAGTTCGCGATTCCAGTTTACGTTGGCGTGGAGCGTGCCCATGCGCCCGTCTTGAAAGCGGAAGTTGCCGACCTGTAGCCTTGCCCTGGCTTCCGGATTTCCAAACACTTTCGACACGTAGGCTCTGCCCGATGCTCGTCCGCTGAATTCCACGGCGTGAAAATTGACGAGGCCGAGAATGTAGTTCAGGTTTACATCGTTCAGGTCTACCATCAGAGAGTCGTTGGTGTGTTGGGTGGTTATGCCGTTCACTTTGATGTGCTGTAGTCCGCTTGTCACGGCAAAATCATTGACTGCCAGATAGTTTTTGCTGTACACAATCGTCGAAGGGTGAATAGTGAGGGTGCTGTCGCCTATATTGATGTGCGATGGAGATATGGTCATGTGGGCCTCTGCTGCTCCGCTTGCACCGCGCATGAATTGCACGGAGGAGTTGAGGCGACCGGTTAGTCTTTCCTTTCGTGCGTGGTTGTCTATAGAGAAAACGGAGGCCAAGCGGTTGTCGGCGGCTGTTGCTTCCAATCGATATTCCATGCCGTGTCCATTGGTGTTGATCTTCGTGGCGCTTATGTCGGCGTTCAGTCGGTCGGTGGTGGAGGTCACGACAACCGATAGATTCTTGTAGTGGCTGTCGTCGTAGATCATGTCGGGTGCAAAGATGTTGGCGTTGATGCTTTGTGAGTTGCTGCTCAGACTGCCGGAAATATGCATGGGCTTTTTCATTTCCACGGGGATGGCAAGCAGTTCCCGCAGCCAGTCGCTGCGCTTAACGGTGGCATGAAGTGTAAAGTTATTGGTTTGGGTCTTTTTAAATTTAATGGGCGTAAGCTGTTGAATACTCGGCAGTTTGCTTACGATGACGTTCTTTATGCTTTGCACAAGGGTGGAGTAGTCAAAACGCCCGGTCACATCTGCTTCGGCAAAGTCGCTGCGCAGCGTGATGTAGTGTCCCTGCTCGTTGTTGCCGGCTTGCAGGCGCAGAGAGTCGAGCCTGTATTCGGAAGTTTCGGTTTTCTTGGCAAAGTTGGTGATGTGCAGATTTCCTTTGGCCGTGTTCAGACTGCTGCCGGTAAACGAAGCTGCCACGTTTCCGCTATAGACAGCATCCCCCAACTGATTATCGAACAAATGGATGGTGGCGGGATTGAAGTGGCTTACTTCGGCCTTGATGTCTGCCGAAACGTTCCTTGCGTTGGTGTTGATTGTTCCCTCGATGGCGGCAGCAAGATTGTTGTCGTCGATGTTCAGTTTTCCGTTGAGCACGCCGTTGTTGTAGTCGCCGTCCACCTGTACGTTGTGATAGCTGTAATGGTTGTAGTCTATCTGCTGAATGATTCCTTTGGCCTTGTATAGCTTTTGCTTGACATTGCCGTTTATGTCGATATTGGTGGAGAGGTTGCCAAACTTTTCGTCATTGAGGATTTGTTTCAGGTTGAACCCTCGTGTGTCTATGTGCCCTGAGAATTTGTCGCCGGTCATGCCTGCCACAATGTTTGCGTTCCCGGCTCCGGAATGGAGGATGCCCGAAGTGATGAAGTCTTTTCCCCGTCCGTCGGCTTTTCCAAGATAGTTGATGCTGTGCATATTTCGGACAGCGTTCGGAATGTTCCCGGCCAACAGTTCCATCCCCGTTTCGTCTACAGTCAAACGGTTGATATTGGCGGTCCAGCGGGGAGTGCGGTCCAGTGAATGAGCGGTGCCCGAAAGCGACAGTCGGATGTTGGATGGCGATTGGATGGCCGGAGGATTTCCTTTTTGAGGAACGGCGAGTTCAAACTCGCTGACGCGCAGGCTGGTGTTGGTGCCCGAAAAGATGGAACGCAGGACAACCGGACTTGATATTTGACTGAGCTTGCTGCCAAACGCCTGCAAGTCTATGGGGGTGATGTATGACTCGTTGATCCGCCCGCTATATTGTATCGTAGCGGGGTCTATGCTTTTTCCGTGCCGTTGGTAAGTGGCTCGGATGTCGCCCAAAAGCATTTGTGAGGCGGGCAGTAAAAGTTCGAAATTCTTCAGAGTGGCGGTCGTGTTGTTGGCCACCAGTTTGAAGGTGAGCGACCGCAGATCGACGCCGGAGGCCTCTGTCAATGACATTCTTTTGACATTGAGATTGATGGAATCGTTTCGCAACGTGTTCAGAATAATGTGCGAGCTGAAATTCTTGATACGCAGATGGTGTGGGTCGAACGATGGCCTGCGTGGCAGGTCGAGCTGATTATAGCTGATATCGCCGTGTCGGATGATGAGGCTTCGCAGCTCTACATTGAGCGGAGTGTGGCTGGTGGTGTCTTTCGATGCTAAGGCATCAAGCACGAATTGAAAATTGGGTTTGGCGTTGGCCGATGTTTGATAGAAATTGGCTTTCATGCCAAATAATTGGGCCGATGTGATGGAGATGCGGCCTTGGAACAGCGCAATATAATCTATTTTGGCTGAAACACGTGTGGCCTTCAGCATTTCTTGGTCCTGCTGATCTTTAAAACTCACGTCGTCTACGATGATGCGATTGAACAATCCCAAATCAACACGCCCCACATTGACATTCGTGTTCAGCTTGCGGGAAAGCGCAGCGGATACCCGACTTCCCAGATACGACTGCACGGCAGGTATGTTTACAAGGACGGCAATAGCCAGATATAGGCCTATCAAGGCCCATATCAGAATATTTATACTATGTTTTATCGTCTTCAATCGTCCTGCAAATTTATATAAAATGAGGGCAATTTGGAAATAAAACCAAAGTTTTTATCTCATTTAGGTTATTTTTGAGTAAATTTGCATCAGCAAATAGAAAGGACTTCTCGAAGTTATTATACGAAACATTATTTTATCAATTTTGAATTATGAGTTTTCTATGGCAAATGTAGTTAAGTTGCGAAAGGGCTTAGAGATTAATCTGAAAGGAAAAGCCAAAGAAAAGAAGCTGCCGACGCGGGACTCTCAGGAGTATGGTCTTGTGCCCGATTTTTTTGTTGGCGTTACTCCAAAGGTAGTTGTTAGGCCGGGTGACCATGTGCTCGCCGGCGATCCCTTGTTTGTGAACAAGGCGTGCCCGGAGGTGAATTTCGCTTCTCCGGTAAGCGGAACGGTTACCGAAGTGATGCGCGGACAGCGTCGTAGGGTGCTTTGCGTGAAGGTGAAGGCCGATGAGAAACAGGAGTATCGGGATTTTGGTGTGCGAGATACCGGCTCACTGGATGCGGATAAGGTAAAGAAAGCTCTGCTTGAGGCAGGTCTCTTTGGTTATATCAACCAACTTCCCTATGCGGTTTCTACTACGCCGGACACGACTCCGAGCGGCATCTTTGTGTCGGCTTTGCGTGATATGCCACTCGCCGGAGATTTTGAGTTTGAGCTTCAGGGTAACGAAGACGCTTTCCAGACGGGCATCACGGCACTGTCCAAGATTGCTCCAGTGAGTCTCGGTATTGGCATTGAACAGAAATCTACAGCACTCACCGCAGTGCAGAATGCAAAACTGAATGTGTTTGACGGCCCATGCCCGGCGGGCAATGTTGGTGTGCAAATCAACAACGTTTCGCCTGTCGGCAAAGGTGAAACGGTATGGACGGTAGACCCAACGGCGGTGATTTTTATTGGCCGTTTGTTCCTCACGGGTAAGGTAGATTTGCGCCGCACGATCGCCGTGGCCGGTAGTCAGGTGGTTGAGCCTGCCTATACAGAAGTTCTTGTGGGTGCAGCTTTGAGCGACATCCTTGATGGAAGACTTGTGAATACGGAGCATATTCGTATCATTAACGGTAATCCATTGACTGGCAGAGTGAGTTCTCAGGATGATTATCTGGGCGCGCATACATCGGAAGTTACCGTCATTCCGGAAGGAGATGACAAAAACGAACTGTTGGGCTGGATCTTGCCTCGTACAAACGAATTCTCGGTGTCACGCAGCTATTTCACATGGTTGCAGGGAACGAAGAAGGAATATGACCTCGACGCCCGTATCAAAGGCGGGAAGCGCCACATGATCATGAGCGGAGAATACGACCGAGTGTTGCCAATGGACATTTACGGTGAGTATCTTATCAAGTCGATTATTGCAGGTGATATAGACAAGCAGGAACAACTTGGTATCTATGAAATAAGCCCGGAAGACTTTGCGTTGGCAGAGTTCGTAGACTCTTCGAAACTTCCTTTGCAGAAGATTGTGCGTGAAGGGCTTGATGTTCTCCGTAAGGAAAACGAATAATCGTTCATAATTCAAAAGCATATAAAATTATAATTTGCAAAAATGAATGCATTAAAGAAATATCTTGAAGGCATCAGACCTCACTTTGAGGAGGGTGGCAAGCTCCACGCTTTTCATAGTCTGTATGATGGATTCGACACTTTCCTGTTCGTGCCCAATAAGACATCGAAGTCGGGAGTGAGCATCCATGATGCCATCGATTCAAAGCGTATCATGAGCTTTGTGGTCATCGCTGTGATACCCGCACTGCTCTTTGGTATGTATAATGTGGGTTATCAGAACGCTCTGGCTGCCGGAAAACTGGCCGAGACAGGCTTCTTTGCCTTGTTTTTCTATGGTTTCTTAGCCGTGTTGCCAAAGATTTTGGTGAGTTATATCGTAGGCTTGGGCATTGAATTTGCCTGGGCGCAATGGAAGAAAGAGGAGATTCAGGAAGGTTACCTCGTGTCGGGCATCCTCATTCCCTTGATTATTCCGGTAAATACGCCATTGTGGATGCTTGCCCTTGCAGTAGCTTTCTCCGTTATTTTGGTGAAGGAGATATTTGGCGGAACGGGTATGAACATCTTCAATGTGGCCATTGCCGCGCGTATGTTCTTGTTCTTTTCTTATCCGAGTCACATGACCGGTGAGAAAGTTTGGGTTGCCCAAGATTCTATTTTTGGTTTGGGTTATTCGCTTCCTGACACGTTTACGGCTGCCACTCCGTTGGGAGAGATCGCAGTGAATCATGTTCCGGCAGCGTCATTGGCTGATATGATTTTCGGTTTTATTCCCGGATCTATCGGTGAGACATCGGTCATCGCCATTGCCTTAGGTGCTGTTTTGTTGTTGTGGACAGGCATTGCAAGCTGGAGAACAATGCTCAGCGTGTTTGTAGGTGGCATAGCGATGTCGCTCATCTTCACCGCAACCGGCTCAACTCCAATTGCATGGTATGAACATATCGTGTTGGGCGGTTTCTGCTTTGGTGCCGTTTTCATGGCCACCGACCCCGTAACGTCGGCCCGAACGCAAACCGGTATGTGGATTTATGGGTTCTTTATCGGTGCGCTGGCTGTCATCGTGCGTGTAATGAATCCCGGTTATCCAGAGGGAATGATGCTTGCCATCTTCTTCGGTAACATGATTGCTCCGCTAATTGACTATTGCGTGGTAGAGTCTAACATTTCCAAACGTGCCAAGCGTGCAGCAAACAAATAAGGAGAACAAGGTATGAAAACAAATTCAAATTCTTATACTATTATTTATTCTGTTGTCTTGGTGGTTATCGTCGCCTTTTTGTTGGCGGTGGTGTTCCAGGCTCTCAAACCGCAACAAGATATCAATGTGGCACTTGACCAGCAAAAACAGATACTCTATGCTTTGAACATTCGTGGTCTCGACGATGCAGCGGCAGCAGCCAAATACAAGGAGGTTGTTGTGGCAGACCAGATTCTCGACGAGAACGGCACAGTCGTAGAGCCCGGCGAGCAAGGCGGAACATCGACTGGTTTCAAACTCAATTCTGCCGACTATAAAGCCGGACGCTTGGCTCTGTATGTCTGCAAGGTTGATGGTCAAACCAAATATGTCATTCCGGTTTACGGTATGGGCTTGTGGGGACCTATCAATGCATTCATAGCGTTGAACGAGGACAAAGCCACAGTCTTTGGCGCATACTTCAACCATGATGGTGAGACGGCCGGACTGGGAGCCGAAATCAAGGACAACTTGAAGTGGCAACAGCAGTTTCAGGGTAAAAAGCTCTTTAAAGAAGGAGATAATTCAAACATAGCGTTGTCTGTCGTAAAGAAGATTGACGACCCCACAACACAAGTGGACATTGTTACCGGTGCAACATTGACTTCCAATGGCGTGACCGATATGTTCAAGGAGGGTCTGGGTAAGTATATGAAATTCTTAAATGCAAAATAAAGATTATGGCACTATTTTCAAAACAAAATAAAGAGGTGCTGAACCACCCGCTCAACTTGAATCAGCCTATTCTTGTTCAGGTGCTTGGCATCTGTTCGGCTCTGGCTGTAACCTCACAGTTGAAACCGTCTGTTGTGATGGGACTTGCCGTAACAGTCATTACAGCATTTTCCAATGTGATCATCTCGCTCATCCGCAAAACCATTCCCACACGAATTCGTATCATTGTGCAGTTGGTGGTCGTTGCGGCTTTGGTAACGATTGTGAGCCAAGTGCTCAAGGCCTTTGCCTATGACGTGAGCGTGCAGCTCTCGGTATATGTTGGCCTGATTATCACCAACTGTATTCTCATGGGTCGCTTGGAGGCTTTTGCCATGATAAACAAGCCTTGGCCCAGCTTCCTTGATGGAATTGGAAACGGTTTGGGTTATGCCATGATCTTGATAATCGTGGGCTTTTTCCGCGAGCTTTTTGGTCGCGGCTCACTTTTTGGATTCCAGGTTTTCCCTCAAAGTTTCTACGACTTTGGTTATTTCGACAATGGCATGATGACCATGCCTGCCATGGCTCTGATTCTGTTGGGTTGTATTATTTGGGTACATCGTGCTTATTTCTATAAAGAAGAAGATAATATATAATTATGGAACATCTCATTAGTTTATTCTTCAGGTCCATCTTTGTGGACAATATGATATTTGCGTTCTTCCTTGGAATGTGCTCGTTTCTGGCAGTATCGAAGAACGTAAAGACCTCATTCGGACTTGGCATGGCCGTAACGTTCGTGTTATTGGTAACTGTTCCTGTAGATTATATTCTGCAAACCAAGGTCCTCGATCCATTGGGGTTGTCATATCTGAGCTTCATCCTCTTTATTGCTGTTATCGCGGGTATTGTGCAGATTGTAGAGATGGTGGTGGAACGTTATTCTCCATCGCTCTATGCTTCGCTGGGTATATTCTTGCCTCTGATAGCTGTAAACTGCGCCATCATGGGTGCGTCGCTCTTCATGCAGCAGCGCATCAATATGGACCCTTCCAACTCACAGTACATCGGGTCGGTCCTCGATGCCGTTGTTTATGCGATCGGCTCCGGTTTGGGATGGCTTCTGGCTATCGTGTTGATGGGTGCCATTCGCGAGAAAATGCAGTATAGCGATGTGCCAAAACCGCTTCAGGGACTTGGCATCACTTTCATCACAGTAGGCCTCATGGCTATGGCCATGATGTGCTTTTCCGGTCTCAAAATATAGTAATAGGATATGAACACGAGTTTTATATTATCAAGTGTAGGAGTATTCTTGGTGGTGATACTCTTGCTTGTCATCATTCTTCTGGTAGCTAAGAATTATCTTAGCCCCAGTGGTAAAGTGAAAATCACCATCAATGACGACACCGTCCTCGAAGTGGCACAGGGAGATAGCTTGTTGTCTACACTCAATTCAAACGGTATTTTCTTGCCTTCTGCATGTGGTGGAAAGGGAAGTTGTGCGCAGTGCAAGTGCCAAGTGCTTGAAGGTGGGGGCGAGATTCTCGATTCTGAGAAACCGCATTTCAGCCGTAAGCAAATCAAGGAACACTGGCGTCTGGGTTGTCAGACTAAGGTGAAGGGAGATTTTGATATTAAGATCGACGAATCTATTCTTGGCGTGAAGGAGTGGGAGTGTACGGTTCTCTCAAACAAGAACGTATCTTCTTTCATCAAGGTGTTCAAGGTGGCATTGCCTAAGGGCGAACACATGGACTTTGTGCCCGGCTCCTATGCACAGATTAAGATTCCCGCATACGATTGCATCGACTATGATAAGGATTTCGACAAGGAGCTTATCGGAGAAGAGTATATCGGCGCTTGGAAGAAGTTTAACCTTTTCTCCTTGAAGGCTCACAACCCGGAGGACACTGTTCGTGCATACTCGATGGCTAACCATCCCGCCGAAGGCGACATCATTACGCTTACAGTGCGTATTGCCACAACGCCTTTCCTGCCCCGTCCACAGGTCGGTTTTCAGGATGTGCCGACAGGTATCGGCTCTTCTTACATCTTTAGTTTGAAGCCGGGCGACAAGGTTATCATGAGTGGCCCCTATGGAGATTTCCATCCCCACTTCGATTCTAAGAAAGAAATGATATGGATTGGTGGTGGCGCTGGTATGGCTCCACTGCGTGCCCAAATCATGCACATGACCAAGACGCTGCATACCACCGACCGTGAGATGCACTTCTTCTATGGCGCACGTGCATTGAGCGAAGCCTTCTTCTTGGAGGATTTCTGGGCATTGGAGAAAGAATTCCCCAACTTCCATTTCCATCTCTCGCTCGATCGTCAGGATCCCAAAGCCGATGAGGCAGGTGTGGAGTATTACACCGGATTTGCCGTGAACTGTATTCGCGATACTTATTTGAAGAATCACGAGACGCCTGAAGATTGCGAATACTATCTTTGCGGACCTCCCATGCTGATCAAGACTGTCACCGAGTATCTCGATTCGCTCGGTGTAGACAAGGAAAGCATCATGTTCGATGATTTCGGATAAGGTTTGGAAAATCACAGCAAACAGCTACAAACAGCAACAAAAGCCACTGACTTCTCAGTGGCTTTTGTCGTATAGTACACATTGTGGTTATCCACAAAGCGTGGTCCCCGGTCGTGGCTTACCTTTTTATCCTTAACGCTTCCGGTTATTTGCCAATGAAAAAAACGGATAATATGTGCAAGATATGGCAGGTTGGCTCGTTTATATAGTAGTAATACATTAAAGCAACCTATGATGAAAAAAGTATTCTATTTTCTGTTCTGTCTCATCGGCTTGTCATCCTGTTCCTCAGAGAATACTGTACTCGACTCGTTACGCGTTTACGATGTTGCCAATTCTGCTTGTAAAACCAATCTGTCTGCTGTCGAGACGCGTAGTGATTTCTATGCCGCAAACTATGCCAAACCTGCCACATTCAGTGTTGAATTGGGAAAGGATGGAACAGCCCAATGCCTGTTGGAAGATGTGAAGGCCAACTGTGGCGTTAGAAAAATCCATGTAGACGTGGTCAGTCGGGACTCCCAAATCGATTTAATTGTGTATCACAAGCCCCTCGATGCGGCTGCAAATTGCCTTTGTGAATTCGACGTCAAGTTTAAAATGAGTAAGTTGTCACCCGGAAAATACAACCTGAACCTGTATTATGCGACGCCCAATATGAAATACAGTGAATCGACTACGGCCTACAAGGGGCAGATTGAGCTGTTGCGGAATAAGAAGGTAAGTGTCACGTTCAAGCCGGAGTTGGTTGTTCCGGAAATTTAGAGAAGTCTTCTCAATATAGGGAAATTTCCATGAAAATCCATGCAGATGGACTTTAACAGCATTGCCGGATCTTCGTATGTTCTGTGAAAAATCAGTCTGCACGTCTTGTCCTGCGGTGTCGCACATGGTGATAACCGCGATGGGGAATGAGTTTGAGCATCCGTTGGCGGGATACCTGCTTGGCCAACACAATGATAATCACGGCCATGAGAATGAGTTGGATGCCGAGAATAAGGCGCGGAGTGAGGATTTCACCAAACACCATAACGCCAATGACGACAGCCGTGAGCGGCTCCAATGCACCCATGATGGCGGTGGGCGTGCTGCCGATGTATTTCACGGCGACAGACATCATGACCAGTGAAACCACAGTGGGCATCAGGCCGAGTACGACGGCATAAAACCATGCACGCGGCGTAGGCAGGGGCTGAAGTCCGCCGGCAGGGTCGAAAAGGGACGAGATGGCGATGCAAACCACGCAAACCAAAAGGGCGTAGAAAGTGAGTTTCACCGATGACATACGGATATGGGAGTGGTTGAGCATCACGATGTAGAGCGCGTAGGTGAGCGCGGAGATGATGACGAGCATCATTCCCGTAAGACTTAGTGTGGAGTTGCCGTCACCCTGATAGAGCAACAGTATGCCGCCCAATGCCAATCCGATAGACAGCAGGGTGCCGGGCGTGAGCTTTTCCTTGAAAAACAAGGCCATGATTACGGCCACCATGACAGGATAGAAAAACAGAATGGTAGAGGCCAGTCCGGCTGCCATATACATAAAGCTGTAATAATAGGTGAGCGACGAGGCGACAAACAGCAACCCCAACGCCGCCAACAACTTGCCTTCGTGCTTGTCGATGGCAAACGATTCGCGCTTGGCTATCATGATGGCTGCCAGTATCAGGGCACCGAAAGCGAATCTGTAGAACAGTACCGAAGTGGGGCGGAGTCCGTCTTCGTAGAGAAAAAGTGCGCCCAGTGGATTCGTGCCGTAGGAAACAGCGGCAATGACGCCGCAGATATAACCTTTCACCGTATTATTCATCTACCTTTATGTTTCTGTTTTTGCAAACTTTATTTCGTAT
>CALKIW010000163.1 GCA_937995875.1 uncultured Bacteroidales bacterium
TGTTATGTTCCACGTCCTTCTTGATGACAAACCAGGGACCTCCGCTCAGGCCAAGCCCCTTGCGCTGTCCGATGGTGTGAAACCAGTGGCCATTGTGTTCACCGATCTTTCTACCCGTTTCAAGTTCCAAAATATCCCCCCCTTCCTCACCGACATAACGACGAATATATTCGTTGTAATCGATGTTTCCGAGAAAACAAATACCTTGTGAATCCTTGCGACGGGCATTGATGAGGTGTTCGCGTTCGGCAATTTTGCGCACCTCATCTTTCTCATAATGTCCAATAGGAAAGACAGCCTTCCGCAACTGCCATCCCTCTATCTGCGCCAGGAAATCGGTCTGGTCCTTCACGGGATCGGGACTTGTGGTGAGCCACTTTTTACCGTCAATCCATTCCGTCTGTGCATAGTGTCCGGTGGCGATGAGGTCGTATTCATGACCTATCTTCTCATCAAAGGCACCGAACTTAATCAGACGGTTGCACATTACATCGGGATTGGGCGTAAAACCGGACTTCACCTTGTCCATTGTGTACTTTGTTACCTGACTCCAATATTCCTTATGACAGTCCACCACCTGCAATCTGCATCCGAAACGAGCAGCAACAGCCGTGGCCATCTCTAAGTCTTCCTCCGACGAGCAGTTCCACTCCTCCTTCTCCTCCGGTCCTATCTTGATGTAAAAACAGTCGGGATGAAGGCCGTGGCTGGCCAATTCATAAACCACCACCGAACTATCCACCCCACCCGAAAGCAACACGGCGATTCGTTTATCTTTCAATTCCTCTATATTCATACGTGCAAAATACGCTTTTTCCCAAATGATAATCTCTTATTTTATCCTCTCTTCTCCTTCCATTTGTCCGTTAGTCAGAGAAACTAACAAATGCAATATTACACATAATATTTGTAAAACTCATGCCTGGGTGCAAAAATATTAATTTTCCCTTTAGCCTTCTGTCGTTTCTACGTAGATCTATCAAACCATCAAACTATTGTATTTCTACCTTGAATGGAGTGTAGGAGTAAAGAAAATAATCCTAAAACCCGAAGCGGATTTTAGGATTATTATTCATGAAATGCAAGATAAAGACTTACTTTAGAGGGTAAGCAGCTCTTACAAAACGGCTGGCACGAAGATAGTGTGCACTGCGCTTTACTCCCTCAAGAGGAGTGATGGAGCCATCCGTGTTCTCAAGTTCCACTACATAATCTTGCAAACCAGTGAGTCTGGCCTTGCGGAAAATAGCCTCAAAGTTTACCATTCCGCTCTCTCCTACCTCATATTTGTCTTTGATATGTAGCATATTAAAGCGTCCGGGAAACTTCTTGAACCACTCTACCGGGCTCTGTTGAGCCATTACACACCAATAGACGTCCATCTGCCAAAACATATTTTCCGGTGCGACATGGCGCATCATGTAGTCAATCCACACCTGGTCCTCAACCTTTTGGAACTCGTGAGAATGCGTATGGTAGCCATAAGAGATGCCGGCCTCGCGACACTTCTTGCCCACCGCATTGTGATAGTCACAAAGAGTCTGAGCATCTTTCAGTGTCTTGGGTACCGGTCCGTATGGCGTAACGATATACTTCATTCCGGCTTCCTTATGTGCTTTGATGGCCTCATCCCACCATTTCATGGCCTTTGTGAAGTCATGGTTAGCCAGTTCTTCTTCATTCAAGCCGTATGTAGTATGTGAGGAGAGCGCTATAAGTCCGGCAGCCGAAACATCCTTCTTGAACTGCTGAGCCGAAACACCATAAAACTTTCCATCCTTATAATTGGCTGCTTCTACCGAAGTATAGCCAAACGACTTGAGCTGTTTGAAAACCTGCTCGTGATTCTGAGCGTATTTGTCAGCATCGCCGATCATATCACGCAGAGAATAAAGCTGTAAAGCCATCTCTTTCTGTGGCAACGGGCGTTGTCCTCGCTGTCCTCTACGCTGGGCAGATGCCGTAAGCGAAGCCGCCGTAAGCAGTATAGCCAAAGAAAAAAATATCTTGCGCATATTACTTCATCTCCTTAATTTTAATATTGCGGTACCAAACATCATCCCCATGATCCTGGAAGCCGATGTAACCTTCGTGGTTTTCGCCGCCCATATTGTTCAACAGTTTGTAAGCGATGGGGAAGTCTCCATCTTCTTTAAACTTACTGTTTTGCAACATCTCCGTCCACTTCGGTGTCCACAGATGGTACTCTACGACATTCTCTCCGTTCTGGCCATGTACAACAGTGCCCTTATACACCATGATTTTTGCCGTATTCCACTCCCCGTAAGGTTTGGCATTCTGAGGTTTGGCAGGTATCATGTCGTACAGCGAAGCAGACTGACGGTTGCCATCCACGCCGAGTTTGGCATCAGGATGGTTAGCATTGTCGAGCACCTGATATTCCGAAGCCGACTGCCAGATGGGCAGATACTCCTCCTTACCGTTCTGAACAGCTGTAACCTCCTGTGCAAGATAGAACACGCCGGAGTTGCCACCCTTCGAAATTTTGTATTCAAAGGTAAGCTCAAAATTCTTGAACTTGTGCGCAAATATCAAGTCGCCGCCGCCGGTACCACCGCCTTCTCCGTTTCCGGAACCTTTCAAATGGATAGCACCATCCTCAACGCTCCAGTCACTTCCAGCCTCGTCCCTGCCATAGCCACGCCAGCCTTTGAGCGTCTTTCCGTCAAACAGGGTGATAAAACCGTCCTTATCGGCAACATAATCGCTGATATCGATATTGGTCTTATCCGCAACCTTGTAGTCGTTTGCACCTGCTTCTGCAGCATTTTTGTTATCACAGCGCTCGCAGTTTTCGCAATTACAATTACATTTGTTTTTGCATGTGTTCTTGTTTCCACACGCGGTAAAGAGCAATGTTGCACACGCAACCATAAACAATATACGTTTCATACTAATATTTTTTTAATTCGTATTTTACTTTAAAATCTTAACTTTAATATTGCGGAACCACACGTCATTACCGTGATCCTGCAATCCGATAAATCCCTCGCGGTTTTCACCGCCACATTCGCTCAGGAGTTCGAAAGCGTGAGGCCAAGCCTTTTCGCTGAACTTACTCTTCTGAAGCATATCAATCCATTCGGGGGTCCACAATTGATACTGCAACACCTGCACTCCATTCTGGATGTGCGTCACCGTTCCATTGTAAACCCTTATCGTTATCTTGTTCCACTGTCCGTAAGGTTTGGCATTCTGAGGCTTGGCAGGAATCATGTCATAGAGCGACCCCGCCTTGCGGTTGCCATCTACGCCCAGTTTGGCATCGGGATGATTTTCGTTGTCTAACACCTGACATTCGGGGCATGAGATATAAATAGGCTCCAACTCCTTTTTGTCATTCGTTGTCTCTTGTGCGAGATAGAATATGCCAGAGTTGCCGCCTTTAGATATTTTCCACTCCATCGTGAGTTCAAAATTCTTGAATTTGTGGGCGAAAATAATATCACCTCCCTCACCGCCTGCCTTGCTGTCTAACTTAATGCATCCGTCTTCAATTTTCCATTTTGAAGGCATGGACGATTGCCCGTATCCACGCCAGCCTGCAAAAGATTGGCCGTCGAAAATGGTTATATATCCTTTTTTATCAACGAGAAACTCCTGTTTAACCGATTCCTCAGGTTCTTGAAAACTCTGTGAACAGTATAAGGTTACAGTGTTGTCATTAACTCCCTGAGACGTTGCTGCCGATGACGAAACCGTCATCATCAACATGGCAACCGTACATAATAAATACTTCATAATTGGTCTATAAATGTATTACAAAAAAGGCAAGAGAGGTGAAGCGCATCACAACAACAATGTCGTTGAATCTGTCAATGCCTTTTCACCCTCTCTTATCTTGTTTTATTACTATTTTAGAATGTAGGCAGCGCAGGCAGCTTCCATCCGGCCAAACCCTATTATTCCTACATCAATCATCTGTTTTCGGTTTAAGGTATGTCATCGTACATACTTAATCACAACTATAACGAAAAACATTAAAATGCCATTGGCGGTCCTTTAAATTTTAATATATTTAATCTTACAGTAAAATACATTAACTATTCGAGAGTACAGAAAAGGAGTCCAAGCATTTATATAAACATAATTCATTGTTTTTTATGATGTCAAACAGCATCGTTTCCGACACATTGTTAGCGTTTTACGACGAAAAAAATGGAAAATAACCATAACTGTACCCTTCTGCCACATGGAAAAGACCAAGAAAACGGCTCTCCTTCATGAAAACCATGCCCGACTGAAGCCTAACGGCCCAGCGGTTACTATCGAAACGCAAGGCCGATACTATCTAACCGCAACATCGTTACTATTTAGTCGCAATGCGATTAGTATCGAATCGCAAACAGATCTTTTAAAAACTCTTCTTAAACCACTGATTGTCACCTGATTGATGAAAACCGCTTTTTTAGCTGATTTTTCTGTATAGCTGCAAAGTTTACCGAAAATCGGTGATTTTTGAGCACGATATTCAAAATATTTCATCATCATTTTCGCTTTATCTTCAGCATATATCGTGAGCGGTAACAAGTAAGAACTTGACATCAAGACGAACGGCAACACTACTAAAAAATACGTTTCTATAAATGCATACAGAGATGATTGCAAATATGAGAAAAAAGGAAAACGATTATTTAGAAGTGAAAATGAGAATCAATTTCACAGGGCGAGAATGTCGTGTTCCAACTATTCAGCACACTGGTTTCTTCGCTGTTAAACTGTGTTAAATATTCGGTAAAATCCTTGCAACATATCATTCAAAACCATATATTTGTAATATCAAAACAATATCACTTATCTTAGTATAAACCATACAACAAAACACAATCATGGAAATGAACGAGAAAACACCCAAATCAGGCATCAGAACTAACGAGCATGAGTTCAGGGGCTTTGTGACAAACGGCTTTCTGGCCTTCTTCATCGTCTTCGTCCTCGCAACTGTCTGCATAGTCGGACTTGTCTTTAGCATCAACACGGAGAACGTTCCGGGAGGTATCATTAACGGCGTTCTGGCCTTCTGTTTCTGCTTCTGTTTCAAAGGTTTTATCCGACAGGAGCCCAACGAGGCCCGCGTCATGATGTTTTTCGGCAAATATATCGGCACCTTCAAAAAGGTAGGCTTCTATTGGGCCAACCCGCTCATCGACACCAAAAAACTCTCTTTGCGTGCCCGCAACCTCGATGCAAAGCCTATCAAGGTGAACGACAAGCAAGGTAATCCGGTGATGATTGGGCTCGTGGTGGTATGGAAGCTCAAGGACACCTACAAAGCCATGTTCGAGATAGACTCCCAAACGATGGCAGGCACATCGGTTGGAACGGGCGTAAGCAACATCATGCTGGCTTTTGAGAATTTCGTACAGATACAAAGTGATGCGGCTCTGAGACAAGTTGCCGGACAATATTCCTACGACAACAGCGAAGCTCCGGATGAGCTGACACTGCGTGGAGGTGGCGACGAGATCAACCAAGAATTGGAAGCCAAACTCGACGAGCGCCTCGATATGGCAGGAATAAAAATAGTAGAGGCACGCATCAACTATCTGGCCTACGCGCCGGAGATAGCAGCCGTGATGCTGAGACGCCAGCAAGCCGATGCCATCATCGCTGCCCGCGAGAAAATTGTGGAAGGAGCCGTAGGCATGGTGAAGATGGCACTTGGAAAGTTGGCTACCGAAGAGGTGGTAGAACTTGACGACGACAAGAAGGCTGCCATGGTGAGCAATCTGATGGTAGTGCTGTGCGGAGACGACACTGCGCAACCCGTAGTGAATGCCGGAACACTTAACACATAAATTTCAAACCTCTGATCCCCTCCCCTTTGGAGGTGGAAATGAGCGTACACCATATTAATAAATAAGGAAATGGCCAAAAACGAAACCACAAAGTCATTTGTTCTGCGTCTCAACGCCGCCACCATGGCGGCGGTGGAAAAATGGGCAGCTGACGAGTTTCGGTCCACCAATGGTCAGCTGCAATGGATTGTCACTGAAGCACTGCGCAAGAATCGTCGACTGCCAAAGAAACATTCGGCGAGCATGAAAAACGAAAACGAGCAGCAGGATAGTGCTAAGGAATCGGCCAAAGAAGAATAGAAATGCGAAAGAAAAAGTCTCTTGGAACAGCCAAAGGACATATTCGAGGCAAAAATTCAAGTGTACCACTTGCGCTGCTGCTATCTTTTCATTACTTTTGTAAAGCACTTTTCAAACCTTAAAAGACAATGGAACAAATCAGAAACGAACAACTCTGTATAGAGGTATCGGCTCACGGGGCGGAACTGCAGAGCATCAAGGATGCCGATGGTAAGGAATATCTATGGCAGGGCGACCCTGCGTATTGGGGGCGTCGTTCTCCCATACTTTTTCCCATCGTGTGCGGATTGTGGAAAGACACATATCGGCTGAACGGCAAGGAGTATCATCTCAATCGACACGGCTTTGCACGAGACACCGACTTCAAGCTCGTTGCACAAGGCGACAGACAAGTGATTTATGCTATCCACGATACGCCCGAAACCTTTGAGAAATATCCCTTCCACTTTAATCTCAGTGTAAGCTACAAACTTCGGGACAATCAAATCCACGTGGTTTGGCACGTCGAGAACACTGACGACAAGCCTATATTCTTCCAAATTGGCGGTCATCCGGCCTTTAACGTACCCGGCCAAATGCCCAACGAGCCTCTTAAGGGCAGGCTTCGCTTTGATACAGAGAGCCCCATCCGTATCTTCGGCAACGTAGAGGGCTGTATAGACAAGGGTAAACATGCTCCCATCGAGACCAACAAGGGGGTATGGCAGTTTACCGAAGATAGTTTCAAGGACGATGCCATTATCTTTGACCATAGTCAGATACGCAAGGTAGAGTTGCTCAATCTCAATGGAGAGGCCGAAGTGACACTCGACATCAAGACACCCGCTTTGGGCATTTGGAGTCCGTATGGAAAGAATGCTCCCTTCGTGTGCATAGAGCCTTGGTATGGCATCCACGACTGGGCTGAATACGAAGGAGAGTTCCGGGATAAGTATTTGATGAACAAACTGTTGCCCGGAGCCAGCTTTATGAGTGAGTATGTGATTACCATTCACTAAAGCCTCCTTTCGCTTTCCCTCTATCACAAGAGAAGCAGACAGACTGCTTTAACAAACATCAGATTGGCCTCATGCTATGTTTAGGATAGCGTGAGGCTAATTCGTTTATAATGAAGACATAGAAGATTTTCGGTTAGCGAGACGAAATAAAAAAGACAAGTCTACAGTTTCTCCTCCCCTCACCACGATAAAACAGGGGCTTTTCACGCCAGACTATTGATGTGAAAACTGTTTACCAAACTCGCCGCAACCTCTCTATGGCAAAAAAGGGCACTTATGTCGAAACTCCTACCTATACTTTCCCTCGTTCTTATCCTCCAACATACTGAGATAACTCTCGTATCGAGATGCTGCGATATAGTGGTTTTCGAGTGCCTTGAGCACAGCGCAGCCCGGCTCATGGGTATGCGTGCAGTTGTTGAAACGACATTCCTTGGAGAAGTGGAAAATCTCCTTGAAATAGCTCGTAATTTCTTCCGGCTCCATATCGAACGTGCCAAAACCCTTAATTCCGGGCGTATCGATGAGGTAACCTCCATTGGGAAGCATCAGCATTTCGGAGTAAGTTGTGGTGTGCACACCCAAATTGTGCACATCGCTGATTTCGGCTACCCGAACGTCAGCACCGGGAATAAAATGATTGATCATCGTCGACTTCCCTACTCCGCTATTCCCTGCCAGCAACGTTACCTTGTCCTTCAGCAGTGGCATCAACTTATCCAAACGCTCTCTGCCTCCGCTTGGCGTCTCGACAGCACTCACCTGATGACATTCATAGCCAATGGTTTCATAGAGATTTACCATCATTTCCTGATAGTAAAGTTCATCTTCATCGAGCAAATCGGTCTTATTAAACAGCAAAATAACGGGCACACGATATGCCTCGGCCGACGCTAAAAAACGGTCGATGAATGTTGTGGAAGTCTGTGGATGATTTATAGTGACAACCAGAAAGGCCTGATCGATGTTCGCCGCCAATATATGGCTTTGTTTAGACAGGTTTTGCGACTTGCGGATAATATAATTCCGACGTTCCTCTATCTCCGTAATAAGTGCGGTTCCCTCAGCATTTACATCTATCTGCACATGGTCGCCCACCGCCACCGGATTGGTACTTCGAATACCCTTAAGCCGAAAATTTCCTTTTATCTTGCTTTCTATAGTACGTCCGTCATCTGTTCTCACGGTGTACCACGAACCTGTGTTCTTAATGACTAAGCCACGCATTTGCAATTCATAATTCAAAATTCATAATTCACAATTGGCTGACGCGGTGAGTTTCTGAACTCCCATGAGGATATTTTCTCAAGAAATTTTACCATGAATAATTCAAAAATCATAATTCAAAATGGGATGACGCGATGAGTTTCTGCACTCCCATGAGGATATTTTCTCAAGGAATTTTACCATAAAAAATTCAAAAATCATAATTCAAAATTGGCTGACGCGGTGAATATCCACACCATCTGGAGAATAGTTTCTCAAGGAATTTTGCAATGAAAAATTCACAATTTACAATTCACAATGAGTCATTCGTTGCTGAAAACACGCCGAATGGCTCATTGTGAATTGAAAATTGTGAATTGTGAATTACATTAGACTGTCATGATTTCCTGTTGCTTGGCATCCAGCAAATCATCAACTTTCTTAATATACTTATCATGAATTTTCTGCAATTCGTTCTCTGCATCCTTCTGCACGTCCTCTGACAAGCCATCCTTAAGGGCCTTCTTGAACTTATCTTTGTATTCGGAGCGGATATTGCGAATCTGCACTTTCGACTGCTCGCCCATCTTGTTACACTGCTTCACAAGTTCCTTGCGACGCTCTTCCGTAGGCTGCGGCAAATGCAGAATAACCATCTCACCATTGTTTTCAGGCGTAATACCCACATCACTATCCATGATGCCCTTCTCAATTTCAGCAATCTGCTTGCGGTCCCATGGACGAATCGCGATGGTACGAGCATCAGCAATAGACACGGTGGCAACCTGATTCAAAGGTACTGTCTCGCCATACGCATTGACACGAACACCATCTACGATAGCAACATTGGCACGGCCGGCGCGAACGCGGGCCAACTCCTCTTCCAAATACTTAGCGCCATTGCTCATCTTGGCCTCAGCGCTTTTCAGGGTTTCCTTTACGTCTAACATATTTGTATAATATTATAATTCTTGTTTACAAATTTAACGATAATTTTCTGATGGTGCAACGATTTATCCAAAAATTACACATCCCTCAATCTATTACCAGCTTAAATGGTGGGACAGCAATGCTGCGATCTGCTCCAAATAATGTTGGTCAATCTTGTTAAAAGCGTCCAAATCGCGGCTATCTATATCGATGACACCTTTCACATCACCATCCCGTCCTATGATGGGCACCACGATTTCCGACCGCGACAGACTGCTGCACGCGATATGACCGGGGAATTGCTCCACGTCGGGCACGATAACCGTCTCGCCACGCTGCCAAGCCACGCCACAAACTCCCTTTCCGTAACCTATGCGGAAGCAAGCCACCGGGCCCTGAAACGGACCCAACAGCAGTTCTTCGCCCTTTATGCTATAGAAGCCCACCCAGAAAAAACGCTCCGGAAAGGTGTCGTGCAAGGCCGCACTCACATTTGCCAGCACAGCCGTTACATCGCTCTCGCCCTCCACCAATGCTTCAATTTGTGTTACAAGCAGCTTATACTTCTCTTCCATCTTGATGTCAGTCATCGCCTATCGTTGTTTATCTAATTCTTGGTCCACCTTGTTTGTCAGTTCCACAAACTGCTGCACAGTCAGCTGTTCGGGCCGCATGGTCATCATTTCATGAGTGAAAAAATCCGCCGTAGGCATTGTTTCTTTAGAGAAAAGCTGTCTGAGCGACACACGAAGCATCTTCCGGCGTTGGTTGAACACCGTCTTCACCACACGTTTGAACAATCTTTCGTCACAACCAAGGACGGTCACTGCATTGCGCGTCATACGGATAACGGCACTCTTCACCTTTGGCGGCGGATTGAAAACTCCCTCGCTTACCGTAAACAGATACTCCACATCATACCACGCCTGCACAAGCACACTCAATATACCGTAGGTCTTACGACCCGGCGCTGAGGCCATACGCAAGGCCACCTCACGCTGAATCATACCCGTACAACAAGGTATCAAATCCTTGTTTTCAAGCATTTTAAAGAATATCTGCGATGAAATGTCATAAGGATAATTGCCCGTAAGTACAAACTGTCTGCCTCCGAATATATCCCTAAGATCCATCCTCAGGAAGTCTTCGCCTATGATATTGTCCTTCAGTTTAGGGAAATGCTCATGCAGATAAGCCACACTTTCCGCATCGATCTCCACCGCTTTCACCTCGCGCGGTTTCTCCACAAGATACTGTGTCAGCACTCCCATGCCCGGACCTATCTCTAATATGGGTATCTCCGGGCAGGCATCCACCGTATCGGCAATGCGTTTGGCTATATTCAAATCGGTTAAGAAATGCTGACCTAAATTCTTTTTGGGCTTAACTTTGTTCATGCCGAATGTTTATTTTAATGTCGCAAAAATACAAAAAATAAACTATAATTCACCAGACAACACCATGTTTTGCAAACAGATATAAAAAAGTAAAAGCTGAAACCGATTCATTCGATTCCAGCTTTCTTTTATATGATTAGCACCAAGTGCTTTGTTTTCTAAAAAAAGAGGGGGTTACTTTCTACCCTCAACCATGTTGTCCATAACGAGTGCCAATGCTGAAGCACCTACGAAAGCAACAACTGCTAATGTAATAAATGTCATACTTGTCATTGTTTTTTCCTTTCTTTAATTTATCTTGTTATCCTAAATTGCCACCCTTTGTGGCTGTTATCTTGTAAATACAATCTTTTTCCTTAAGACGTTGCAAAGATAAGTATTATTTCTGTGTGCGCAAACAATTTCGCCTCAAGACCCTCAAAAAAGGCCTTTTTATTGACATCGGTCAATCCGTTTGACCTGCATCAAGCCCTTTTCAACACTATCTTCATCCATCATTCCTTTTTCGGAGATTAAACCTTTAGTCATATTGACAGAACAGCATATTAGAAGTCCGGTAGAACAGCAAACACAACAGGAAAGCATTCCGAACACAACATACCGAAACGAGCGTATGATCAATGCACCGCAAGGTCTGCTTCTCGATCTCGAAATTCTGAAAACAAAGTACCCGACACAAGAAACAGATTCTTAAAAACCATGTAAAAAATCTTACTTTTCCTTTGAATTTCAAGTGATTTGCATTATCTTTGTGAATCGAATGAAAACTAAAAATACCTTCAGCCAAATATTCAAGATAGCCCTGTCGTTGTGTTTAGGCAGTGCCATCTTATATTGGATGTATCGCGATTTCGACTTCCAACGTATCGAACACGTGGTAACGCAGGAAATGAACTGGTGGTGGATGCTGCTTTCCTTCCCCTTCGGCATTCTGGCGCAGGCCTTTCGAGGTTGGCGATGGAGACAGGCTTTGGAGCCTTTGGGAGAGCGTCCCCGACGCACGGTGTCGGTCAATTCCATATTCCTGTCTTATGCCGTGAGTCTTATCGTTCCCCGCATTGGCGAGTTTGCACGATGCGGCGTATTGAAGCGTTGGGACAACGTGCCTTTTCCCAAAGCCTTAGGCACAGTGGTGACCGAGCGTGCCATCGACTCCCTGTTGGTAATTATCATCATCGGAACCACCCTCCTCACTCAGTTTACCGTATTCGACAAGTTCTTTCAAAAGACAGGCACCCGCATGGATGAGATACTGGCGGGCTTCACCTCTACGGGTTGGCTGGTGACCGCAGTCTGCGGTATAGCTGTGCTGCTGCTACTCTATTTCATCATACGACGGCTCTCTATATATAATAAAGTGAAAGATATGTTCAAAGGTTTGATACAAGGCGCAATGTCTGTGAAACATGTCAGAAACCTCCCTCTTTATATATTTTTCACCATAGCCATCTGGGGCAGCTACTTCCTACACTATTATCTCACTTTCTTCTGCTTTGAAGCCACATCTTCCCTCGACTTCGATTGTGCCATCGTGACATTTATCGTGGGCTCGATAGCGGTTATAGTCCCCACCCCAAACGGAGCCGGTCCCTGGCATTTTGCCGTAAAAACCATGCTGATACTTTATGGAGTGGCGTCCAACGACGCGTTGTTCTTCGTGCTTATCGTGCACGGTGTACAGACCCTGCTGGTCATTCTGCTCGGCATCTACGCATGGCTGGCCCTCAACTTAACAAGCAGGAGAGGCCTTTCCCCAAGCCCATCGCCAACAGGAGACGGGCTATGAGTTGCTGCCGCAGGGACTTATGCCCACAGCAGCAACATGATTGACAAACAACAGAAACACAATACTAACTTTTAAATTTAATTTTTATGAGCGAAATCAAAGATTTGCAACCCGCCACCATTTGGCGCAACTTTTATGCATTAACACAGATTCCTCGTCCATCAGGACACCTGGAAAAGATACAGAAATACTTGCTCGACTTTGCCAAAGAAGTCGGTGTAGAGGCCTTCAAGGATGCTGCCGGCAATATCGTGATGCGCAAGCCCGCCACTCCGGGCTATGAAAACCGCAAGACCGTGCTGCTGCAGTCGCACATGGATATGGTGCCACAGAAAGCTCCCGAAAGCACGCATAATTTTGAGACCGACCCCATAGAGACCTATATCGAAGACGGTTGGGTTCATGCCAAAGGCACAACGCTCGGAGCCGATAACGGGCTTGGGGTGGCTGCCATTCTGGGTGTCATGGAAGACAAAACGCTGAAACACGGCCCTGTGGAGGGCCTCATCACCGCCGATGAAGAGACGGGAATGTTTGGCGCCAACGCTCTGCCTAAGGGCGAACTCTATGCCGACATTCTGATGAATCTCGACTCTGAGACATGGGGCAAGTTTGTTATCGGGTCGGCCGGCGGCGTGGACATCACGGCCACATTGGAATATAAAGATGTGGACAACGATCAGGAAACTGCCGTTAAAATCACGCTGCAAGGACTGCGGGGCGGACACTCCGGGCTGGAGATTCATGAAGGCAGAGCCAATGCCAACAAGGAGATGGTGCGCTTGGTACACAAGGCCATCGCCACCCTCGACGCCCGGTTGGCAAGTTGGCATGGCGGCAATATGCGCAACGCCATTCCCTTCAAGGCGGAAGTTGTTTTGGCACTGCCCAAGAGCAACGTGGAAGCACTGAAAAAACTCGTGGAAGACCAGCGTGTGGCCATCGAAGACCAATTCAAGACCATCGAGAAAAACGTGGAACTGAGCGCCGAGGAGGTGGATAATCCACAGACATTACTGCCCGTAGAGATTCAAGACAACCTCGTGGATGCCATCTATGCCTGCCATAATGGGGTGACGCGTATGATTCCCTCCTATCCCAGCGTGGTGGAGACATCGTCCAATCTGGCCATCATCGACATCGAAGATGGCAAGGCTGCTATCAAGATTCTTGCCCGTTCAAGCCGGGAAGACATGAAGGAATATATCGCCACGCAGCTGCAGAGCTGTTTCAACATGGCCGGCATGAAGGTTGAACTCAGTGGCAGCTATGGCGGCTGGGACCCCAATCCGGACAGCGAAGTGCTGAAAATGCTCATGAAGATCTACAAGGAACAGATTGGCAAGGATGCCATTATCCAAGTGGACCATGCCGGACTGGAATGTTCCATCATTCTCGGCAAGTATCCCAACCTTGACGTTGTGAGCTTCGGCCCGAACATCAGAAGCCCTCATACAGCCGGCGAACGATGCGAAGTGGCATCGGTTGAGCCGTTCTGGAAACTCCTCACAAAGGCTTTAGAGGAAGTACCCGAAAAGTAAATCCATAATCATCTCTATGATTTGGGGAGCCGAAAGAGTTGGACATATTAAGTCGTGCCCTACCTTTCAGCTCCCCAAATTGTATTTCTGGCAAACTGTCTGTCCTGCAATTTTTCCCACCGTCATTCCTCTGTCTGTAAAAAATAATAACCATTTTCGGATGATTATTTTCTAAGCATCCAGAGCAAAAAGGGCTATGTTTTTATCCTTATCAACAGTCCGCGCAACGCGAAAACCGAAGAGAGCTCGCGTTTTACATCTAATCGTTGTGCGGATAAGGCTCAACGGCTACGCGGATAAGGCTCATTCGTGTGACGGTTAAAGCCTTCTTGCAATGCCGTTAGATATCCAATCGCAGGGAACAAAATTGAGTGTGCAAAGACCCTTTTACAAAATCAACTGATTATCAACGACCTACAAACTTCGCAAATTTAAGCGTATTTCAAACTAATGCCCGATTGTTTTGGAATACGCAAATTCTGGAAGGGTGTTTGTAAAGAAAAAACAAGAGTGAGTTTTATTAAACTTTATAATAGATAGGTTGTAGCACATGATATTAAGAGATTATACAACGTTTAAAAAACATTTATGAATAATATTGTCCTTTCTGCATTTTTTAATTCCCTTTCGTTTGGCTCTGCCATTTATTTTAACTATCTTTGCAACATCTTTTCAATATTCATTTATTATATGGACGATTATCACGCGGAAAACAGTAAGCATTAACGTGAGGATTACACTCTAAGAGTTAGTCCCCACACACGTCTTATACATGGAGATTAACTACGATGAGAACATATTGGAACATTGAGAACAATTTAAAGGCTATTCCCGAATGGAAGCCCAACTGCTGGGTGCAAGTAACATGTCCCACCGACGAAGACCAACGCGAACTGGTTGAACGTTTTGACGTTCCCGATTATTTCTTCAACGACATCAGCGATACCGACGAGCGCGCCCGTTACGAATATGACGACGGCTGGATGCTCATTATTCTGCGTATCCCTTACGTAAAGGAAATCAGGAGTCGCACACCCTACTCCACCGTGCCACTCGGCATCATTCACAAGAAAGATGTGACCATCACTGTTTGTTTGTATGAAACCAACATGATGATTGATTTTGTGACCTTCCAACAGAAACGCGGCGTTGGATTTACAGATTATGTGGACATGACTTTCCGCCTCTTCCTGTCGAGCGCCGTATGGTATCTGAAACGACTCAAGCAGATCAACCTGCTTATCGAAAAAGCCAAGCACAACTTGGACAGTGACGTGAACAACGAAAGCCTGATAGGCCTATCGCGCCTGCAAGACTCACTCACCTACTTCATTACTTCTATCCGTGGAAACGAAACCCTTCTGCAGAAGCTGAAATTCAAACTACAGGTAGACGAGCTGGACGCCGACCTGATAGAAGACGTGAATATCGAGATGACACAGGCACGCGAAACCACAAGCATATACTCTGACATTCTGGAGTCGACTATGTTTACCTATTCAGGCATTATCAACAACAACATGAATACCGTGATGCGTACGCTGACCTCAGTGAGCATCATCATGATGTCCGCCACATTCATTGCCTCGGTTTATGGAATGAACGTCATCAACGGATTGGAGGAAAGCAAGTGGGGATTTGTCATAACATTGGCCATATCGTTCCTGGTAAGTGCACTGTGCTGGATAATACTGCGCCGCAAACAACTAATATAAACCACAATTATAAAAAAAGAAGCTTTTATTAGGGTTTTACGTTTTTTTTATATAAGTTTGCACATTATAAATTTAATTATTGCAGGCCATGTTGGCTGACTACCAACCCTTTGTCAACAACATGACCATAGAAATTCCAAATCATCAACTAAAGACGGTTAAATGATGGACTCTCAAGACAACGCCCTGCAAGAGGGTATGGTAGACGAAGGTCAGAAGAAGGCCGAGCCTGTTTCTGAAGTACAGAATGTAGAAAGCAAGCCTGCTGAAGATGCCGAGCCTGCCGTAGAAGTGCCTGTTGAGGAGGAGAAGAAAGCTCCGGAGGAGCCTGAGGATACTCCCCAAGAGGACGAAAAGAAGATTTACGCTTCAAAGCAAGAAGTGCTCGACCGCGTCAAAGAGATTGCTGCTAAAGAGGATAATCCTGACAAAAAGGAAGTTGATACGCTGAAATCTCTTTTCTACAAATTCCACATTGCAGAGCGTGAACAACGCCAAAACGAATACCTTGAGGCCGGAGGCGACCCTGAGAAATATCAGTTTGTGCCCGATGATGCCGAAGATGTGTTCAAGGCGGAGATGCAAATTATCAAGGAAAAACGCGCTAAGGCATTCCAGCAACAAGAAACCGAAAAGGCAGAAAATCTGAAGAAGAAACTCGACATCATCGAGAAAATCAAGAACATGGCAACTTCTCCTGATGAAGCCAACAAATCTTTCAACGAGTTTAAGGCTCTCCAACAGGAGTTTAAGGAAATAAAAGCCGTGCCGGCAGAAAAGGCCAGCGAGGTGTGGCGTAACTACCAGCTCTATGTTGAGCAGTTCTATGACCTGCTCAATCTTAACCGCGAAGCACGCGAATACGATTTCAAGAAAAATCTTGAAATGAAGACCAAACTGTGTGAAGTCGCAGAAAAGCTCGACGCAGAGTCCGACGTGGTCAGCGCATTCCACCAACTGCAAGATCTGCACGCACAATACCGTGAGATTGGTCCGGTGGCCAAAGAGCAACGCGAAGCCATTTGGGCGCGCTTCAAGGCTGCCAGCACAATTATCAACAAGAAACACCAGCAACACTTCGAAGAGTTACGCAAAAACGAAGAAGATAACTTAGAAAAGAAGACCAAACTTTGCGAAAAGGCAGAAGCCATTGCGCAGGAAGAAAACAAAGGTCCCGGCGATTGGGAACAACACACAAAGGAGATCATCGCTATTCAAGAGGAGTGGAAAACCATCGGCTTTGCTCCCAAAAAGATGAACACCAAGATCTTTGATCGTTTCCGTGCCATCTGCGATAAATTTTTCGAAGACAAAGCAGCGTTTTTCAAGGATCTGAAAGAACAATATGCAAAGAATGCCGAGAAGAAAAAAGCTCTGGTAGAACAGGCAAAAGCTTTGGCAGACTCTACGGAATGGAAGTCTACAAGCGACAAGCTGATTGCCCTGCAGAAGGAATGGAAAACCATCGGCTATGTACCCAGAAAGTTAGGAAACCAACTTTGGGACGACTTTATCACGGCATGCAATAACTTCTTCGAGGCTCGCAATGCAGCCAATGCAGGTTCGCGCAATGAGCAACATGACAACTTGGAGAAGAAGCAAAGCATCATTGCCCAGCTCAAGGAGTTGGCCGAAAATGCAGCAGAGGACGCTCAGGAGAAAGTTCACGAGCTGACAGACGAGTTCAATAAGATGGGGCACGTGCCTTTCAAAGAAAAAGACAAGATATACAAGGAATATCATGATGTTCTCGACAAGATTTACGACGACCTTCATATATCTGTAGCCCGTCGCCGCTTAGACAACTTCAAGAACAATTTGAAGAATGTCGCAAAGCGCGGAGAGGACGCCCTCGACAATGAGCGTGGCCGCTTGGTTAGGCGTTACGATTTACTCAAACAAGAGATTACGACCTACGAGAACAACCTCGGTTTCCTCAACATTGCAAGCAAGAAAGGCAACAATCTTGTAGACGAAATGAATCGAAAAGTGCAGAAACTGAAAAATGAGGCTGAGCTTGTGCGCCAAAAGATTAAGACTATCGACAAGCAAAGCAGGGAAGAATAAAACATCGAAAGAATCTCCTGCCCCTCATTAACTCCCCATGATCGTTTCATGAGGTAACGTCACAAACAACAATCCCTCCCATTACGGCATTACGCAACGTGTTGGGAGGGGTTGTTGTTTTAAATACAAGACATATTCCGAGCTATAGTCAGAATAAAACTTTCATCATTGCAAATGGCTCATCACGTAATCTACCAGCTCCGGACACATACGTCTTGGACTTCGTGGGGCTGCCGAAAGCCCGTGTTCTCTCAAAAGCTCCAATGTCAAGGCAGGAGAATCGAGTGTCTTCAAAAATTCATACCTGACATATTTTCTCTGTCTTCTACTCGCCAACCATTGATCGTAATACTGCTGAGCGATATAATAGGCACTATCGTCTACCGTGTTCTTTGTGTCCATCCCCACACGCGTGACCTCCAACATAAAGGTCAATCTGCTTTCAGGGGCAGTAGCATACAGAAAAACAACATCGCCAACCTCGTATCGGTTGCGCATTTCCCAATCAATAAAGCCATAGTCCCTTATGAAATCGGCTACTCGGAAACGCTTGTGATTATATGCTCTTATCCAATAATTCATACGGTTTGCTACAATTTATATCAGTTGAAAGCGAAGTTAATAAAATTATATCTAACTTTGTACCTACACTCGCATAAAAACAATTCACATGGCTACAGACCATATCGACCGCACCCAAGCATTTTTAGAAAGTCTGCTCCGACTTGGCAATCAACTGAAAGCAGCCGAAAACCAACAGAAATTTTATATCAGCCGGATGCTCGAACTCAAAAAGGACGGACAAACCGATACGAAGGAATATGCCGACTTGGATGCCAAAACCAAATCACTGCAGCAAATTATCGACAAATACCGCCCCATCTATCTTGAGCGTATGGAAATGGTTAAAGA
This sequence comes from uncultured Bacteroidales bacterium, assembly GCA_937995875.1. Lineage (GTDB taxonomy): Bacteria > Bacteroidota > Bacteroidia > Bacteroidales > Bacteroidaceae > Prevotella. The sequence continues at coordinate 18,672 of CALKIW010000163.1, forward strand.
GGCGACTGCCATAGCCAAGCGCAGACATAACAAAAAGTAACACATAAAAATATCAACACGAGGAAACCCTCAAAAATGTGAACAACTGTCACGATTGCACCCATGTACTATCTCATCGCCATCAATATCGTCACTTTGATGGCTTACATCATCGACAAAATCAAAGCCAAACGGCACGCATGGCGCATCCCTGAAGCCACGCTTTTGGGGCTCGCCATCATTGGCGGATCTATTGGAGCACTGATAGGCATCTTCATAATCCGGCACAAAAGCCGACATCTCAAATTTAAGCTTGGCGTGCCTATCATTCTTGTTCTCCAAATCGTTGCATACACTTATCTTTATACCCATTGGAGACACTAACCAAGTTGTCTTTTCTTCTTGCCTTGTATGATATTTCTTTCCTTACATCAAAAAGATGCAGGGGATGTGCATTTTATTTTTCGAAGTGCTGATAGTCTTTCACTGTACGCCATGCACCGCCCCAACGGAAACCATGTTTGATAAACAGCTTATAAAGCAGGTCGTTGCGGTCTATCTTATAAGGAAAAGAAGCCGAACGGTCGCAATATTTCAAAGCGTTGGAGGGTTGAACGGTCACCCTGCCGTTCCGACTTTTACGATAGTATGGATTGTAAAGTGCATTGATATCCACCGCCATACCGCGCGCATGGGCTGACAGTTTGTTCGACCCTTTCACTGTGCGATAACAGAAGCACGTGGAATTGTTGGCACGCATTGACCGCTCGTCCACAGCATCGAAATCGTCTATCAGTCGCATGCTCTGTATGGGGTATCGGTGCTGATACAGCTCCCTGAATATCGATACCAAATCATTGGCAATCAATTTATTGCACACCATCTCGCCCATCCTGACACGTCCGTCGCCATCATAATGCAGCACCTGTATATAGCGCAAACTGCTACGCGGGATGGTGCAGCCAGCCGGATATGACTTGCCCTGCATACGCGCAAATATTGCATCGGGGATGGGTTGCTGCGTAAACCACCTCTCCAACCCTGTGCGCTCCACTTCATCGGCACTCACTACGACACCGGCCTTCCATGCCTTTAACGTTGTCTGCACAGTCTGCGCCCGCCCCGTCAGTCCGAACATGGCAGCAACAAACACAGCTACCCCAACGATATTTATTTTCTTTCTCGTCATTTTCACTTTTCTATGAATACATCACAAATATATCACTTTTATCTCATTTCCCCACCCTCCCGGACACAGAAAATATCAACGGCTCCATTCTTCCTGCGTGTCAATGGCGATTAACGGAAGAAAAGCGCATTGCTTACGACAAACTTGAAAGTGCCTCAAAAATTAAAAATCGAAGTGAAATAATGTGTAAGGATGACTATAATCGGAATAGTAGTCCATCAGAAAACTGGAAATCCATGTGCAAACACAAATAAAAAAAAGGAGAAACTTCATCACGAAGGCTCTCCCTAAACTTAACTTAAAAACCAAAAATGACTGATTATTGCACAGTCTTATTCACTATTTATCTTTGTATATATTTCATTCCATTGGCAATCACAACACCCTGATAACTTCTGTCGACACGCTGTCCGGAAAGATTGTACATGACATTGCTTTCCAACCGGTTGCCCATATTGACAGAAGCTATGGAAGTGGGCACTGTACTCACGGCTACCGATTGCCCCTTCACATAGTAACCGTGATTAACAAAAGGGGCAGTATCCACCACTTTATGTGCATCATCACTACCGTTTTCGGTAATGATGATGTTGTCTGGCATGTCGGCATCAGCCGTAATATTGAGTTTCAGCTTGTAGATCACATTACCTTCGTCCGTAATCCCGACACGATCGAACTCGTCGCCCGGCCATGAACCGGTGGAGGCATAATAAGCTCCGTCGTTATGGGCATCTCCCCACATCCAACCACATACGGTGGCATTGTCTACAGGCGACTCATAGTAAACGGAATAGGCGTCGTTGTCCACAAGGTTTTTTACAGGCTCCTCCAATGGTGTGTCTTCCTCAGAATAGTTGCCCTTGACGTAAACCAAATATCCCTTAGCCGGCACACTGACACTGAGATTACCCGTGAATTTGAAGCTGCGACGGCTCACTCCTTTGGCAATGCTTTCACTGTTGAGCCATTGGCTATAAGTGCCGTTAATACCTGTGAGCAACGCAGTTTGTGTCGTTGTGCCCGTATTGAGCAGCACGATAACCTCACTATTGCCGGCAGCACGACGGTAGGCAAGGATATACTGGTTGGAGTTGGTGGTAGAGAGAAATTCCACAGGTGCATTATCCGATGCCATTGCCCCATCGTGGAGCGCAGCCTGCGTGTGTTTCAGCGCGGCAAGCGTACGAATGGTATTCAGCATTCTTTTATCAGTCTGTGTCCAATCTATCTTCGTGTCCTCAAAATAGTTCAACGCCTGATTGCCGCCGGTTTCCATGCCGTTATAAATCATTGGCATTCCCCAAAGCGTGTAGGTCAGCACCGTGAGCAAATATCTGTTCTGCCCATATTTGCTGATCAGCGTTTTCTTCTCCTCGTTCCAGTTCATGTCGTGACTGGTGACATACACCATACGGGCTACATCCATCTGCTTGGAAGCCTCTATCAAATCGGTGCAGTACACCTTCAGCGGATTGGCATAAATCCCGGCACTGCCATACTTCTCCAACTTGGTTTGGAAACCCCAAGCGTAGTCGTAATCGAAGCCGGCCGACTGTAGACGCACATTGTTGGGATCGGTGAAGTCGGTTTCACCCAACATCACAATTTCTTTGCCACTCTTGTAGTTCTTGAGCATGAGAATGGTGTTCTGCCAATAGCTCACAGGAATATCTCTGCTCGATATATAGTCGCAGCGATAACCGTCGATATCGGCCACGTCAATCCAATATTTCAGGCAGTCATTCATGGCTTCAACCAAGCCGGCATTGTTGTAATTAAGCTGATACACATCTCCATAGTTGTTCGGATTCACCATCTTCCCATTGACGGTCTTGTAGTATTCCGGATGGGAGCTTACCCATTTGGCATCGGTTGCCGTATGGTTTGGCACCCAGTCGAGCCACACTTTCATGCCTTTGCCATGTGCGGCACTGACAAACGACTTCAAGTCATCGACCGTGCCGTAATCTGGGTTTACAGCTTTGAAATCGACAGCCGCATACGGACTGTTGATTCCGCCCCCTCTGGGGTAGATGGGCATGAGCCAAACAATATCGACACCCGTGCGTTTCAGGTCATCGAGTCTTTGCTCAGCAGCCGCAAAAGTTCCTTCCGGTGTGTAGGAGCCAACATTCATCTCGTAGATTACCTGTTGCCCCCTGCCATAAGTTCCGGCATTGATATCGTCCACATAGTCTGCCCACACGGTGTTGCTATATCCGAAAGATAACAGCAGCAAGGTTATGAAACAGAGTTTTTCTATTGAAAAAGATTTCATCTTGGTATATTTTTCTTTTACATAGCGTACATGACAGTCAAAGGATTATTTGATCATCACTTTACGTCCGTTAATAATAACAATTCCATGATAGCCTGACTCTGTCAAGGACCGTATATCTGAATTTGATAACTTTTGCCCCAAGACGTTGTACACAGCTCCATCGCAAAATCTTTTTTCCTGATGATTTCTCACATCAGCGATTCCCGTACTTGATGAAGTGAGTTTTACATTGTCAATGGCCAATGCCTGTGCAGCATTACAGGTAGTTCCGGTTGTGACACTGATATTCCATGCCAAATAGACATCAGATCCCGCTGCAATGTTTATTGGCAACGGCTGACTGACATTTACGGTTGCTCCGGGAATCTCACTATAGCCCTTAGTAGAAGCATCTGCAGCGAAAATTGTTATTATCTCCAATGACATATACCTGCTTGAGATTGCTTCCATCATTATCACTCTCCAGAAGTAATGTCGCTGCTTCGGAAGATGTTATTGTGAGGATAATTCTTTTGCAGTGGAATGTGTATGCCCCGCAAGATATATTAGCCGGGTCAGAACCACCCTTCAAGTTATAACTTGTGTTCATAAGAATAGATGTCCCACTTGACCCATAGTTACAGGCAGAACTCCATTTGGAATCGGCAATTTTGAAATTGCCACTTAATGTTTTGTCACTGAGTGTGTACACACCGTCGCCCTCATCCTTAAATTCCCAGTCGGATTTAGCACTCCAACTATTCACCTCACCCAGAAGAAAAATGCCGGATTGCGCAAACAGATAGGATGGCATTCCAAGGAGCAGGCATAACATCATAGTGGCTTTGAGTATATGTGTCATATTATTTGCTATAATTCTGTTCTGTAATTTTAGAGATGGATACTCAAACAGAATATCCAATCTCTAAATATTAACTAGTCGTCCCTTGAAAAACATTTAACTTATTGATTATCAGTAAAATAATTACTTTTTAGCTTGCATATTTCTGCAAGTTTTTGTACCTTTGTATAATAAAACCTTG
>CALKIW010000164.1 GCA_937995875.1 uncultured Bacteroidales bacterium
TTAACTCCATATTTCGGCTATTTATTCTTAAGACATAAAGATAAAAAAGGAGAAGGACACGAAAGTGAAGAAAAAGAGCCTGATTTGCACGAAACAAAAATATATAAATTATATGCTAAAATAGTAACTCCTTTTCTTGAAAACAGAAAACGCCGTTGGACATTTATGATTGGCTTAACCGTCGTTTTACTTGGATCGTTCGTATTATTCTATACAAAATCTGTTCCGGTAAAAATGTTGCCGTTTGACAATAAAAATGAATTTCAGGTAGTTATTGACATGCCCGAAGGAACGACTTTGGAACGCACGGCTGCGGTAGCTAAAGAGTTGGCGGTGTATATCAGTCGGAATGATAAGGTAACGAATTATCAAACCTACGTGGGAACATCAGCCCCTATCAGCTTCAACGGATTGGTTCGCCACTATGATATGCGCATGGGCGATAATGTAGCAGATATACAAGTTAATCTTGTTGACAAAGGAGAACGTAGTGAACAGAGCCATGATATAGCCACATCGGTACGTGCTGACTTACAAGCTATCGGCAAGAAATATAATGCCAATGTAAAAATAGTGGAAGTACCTCCCGGCCCTCCTGTAATGTCTACCATTGCAGCCGAGATATACGGCCCTGACTATAAACAGCAGATTTATGTAGCTAAACAAGTAAAAGATATGCTGGCATCAACCGAAAATGTTGTAGATGTGGATTGGTCGGTAGAAGATGCTCAGACCGAATATAAGTTTGAGGTGGATAAAGACAAAGCGATGAAATTGGGGATTCCTAATGCACAAGTAGTTCAAAATATGCACGCTGCCCTTTCGGGTATGTCAGTCGGCGTATTGCATCAACCTTCGTCAGTCAATCAAGTAGGCATTGTGCTTCAATTGTCAGAGAAAGAGAAATCAAGCGTAGAGGATGTATTAAGCATGAAAGTTGTGAATCAACAAGGTATGGCAATTCCCGTTAGCGATTTAGTGAAAGTCACTAAAGGTGAAAAGGAAAAGAGTATTCATCGCAAAGATCAAAAACGTGTAGTTTACATATTAACCGAAGTTGCAGGAAGTTTAGAAAGCCCTATATATCCTATTACGGAAGTGTCGGATAAGTTATCGCAGGTAAAACTTCCCGAAGGATATACTTTGTCGGAAGAATATAGTGAGCAACCAAAATATGAAGACAACTTTTCCTTAAAGTGGGATGGCGAATGGCAGATAACATATGAGGTATTCCGTGATTTGGGGCTGGCTTTTCTATTTGTACTGATCATTATCTATGTGCTGATTGTGGCTTGGTTTCAAAACTTTATTACACCCTTGGTACAATTGGCAGCTATACCGTTATCCTTGATTGGTATCATATTCGGGCATTGGATTATGGGAGCTTATTTTAGTGCTCCGTCTATGATAGGATTCATCGCTCTTGCCGGGATCATGGTGCGAAATTCAGTATTGCTGATTGACTTTATAGATATTAGACTAAAAGATGGCATCCCATTGAAACAGGCTGTTGTCGAGGCAGGGGCTGTGCGAACAACGCCAATTATCCTGACTGCCGGAGGAGTCGTTCTCGGTGCGATAGTCATTCTGTTCGACCCTATATTTCAAGGTCTGGCTATATCGTTGATGGGGGGAACCATAACGTCTACGGTGTTGACGCTGATTGTTGTACCATTGTTGTATTTCAAAATGTTGAAAAAGAAAGTAAAATGATTATGAAATTGTTAGTTGTATTAAGCATAAAAGAATATCAGGAGCGGGTGGCAAGCCTGCTCCACGATGCCGGAATAAAAAGGTTCAGCGTGACTGATATAACCGGATAGAAGAAAAAAGAGGAAAATTTGGGTTGGTTTGCAGCCAATGCCAGCAATGCTAAAACCAATTCGATCATCCTTTTCAGCTTTGTCTCAAAAGAAATTGCAGATAAGGCTATTACAGAGATTGACAGTTGTAATATTGAAACGAACTCAAGTTTCGGATTTAGACTTTGAGGTTGAATTTATTGCATAAAAAAGGCTTTGAGTATTTCCGTATGTCACGGGAAATGAGTAAATTAGATGTGACAACAAAAACATTACTCAAAACTCAAAGCCATGAGCAAAATTACAAATATTCCCTCAGAAATCCGCAACTTTTTCTCAGAAAAACGTCGCAGTATAGTTAGTCGTCCCTTGAAAAACATTTAACTTATTGATTATCAGTAAAATAATTGCTT
>CALKIW010000165.1 GCA_937995875.1 uncultured Bacteroidales bacterium
ATCGCTCATGGTGGTTTGATACAAAGATATTGATAAAGACTTTTCTAAGCATTATCTGCGGAAAAAAGTTCTAAACCTAAAAATCCCGGAAGCTGTGCTTTCGGGATTTTTACGTTTTTATAGTTGTTGTTCAAGATGGGGCCGTAATTTACCGCCGATGGTTTAATCAATTTTAGTGTCGATGATGTTTCGCCCCCACTTAAAATTTTATATACGTCAATCTTAATACGTTGCTAACCAGCACCATACGTTTACGCGTGAGCTTTTCGACAGTAAAGGTTTCGTTCAGACTGTTAATGCCATAAGGCATGAGGAGTTTTATGTCCGTCACAATCGAGTCGCCAAGCCTGCGGTCATTACGCCGGGCATCTGAAAGAGCTAACTTGCCATCGGCATGAGAAAAGCGAAACATGTATTTCTCGCCTTCATCCGCATCGTGCACTTCCAGAATGCTGCCTTGCACCGCAAGATACTTTCGGTCTTCCGCCATATCCACACCGCGACCGGTTTCCAGTGTGTCGATCCGTGTCAGATGCCAGAGTCCATCCAACCTACCATTGTCTGAAGTTTCAATCAAATCTCCGCAAGACACCAAGCCCATAACTGCCATGCACAAGCTGCAAACCAATATTATTTTTTTCATAAGTTGAATATCCCTGTTTTTGAAACCGTGATCTGAAATCCGCTGTTATGTCCCAATATGCCCCCGAAATCCATACCATACGTGCCTCCGACTCTCCATTGATGGGGGAAATCATAGGCAGCTTCAACCATGAAGCTCGTATTATGATGCTTTTTCACATAGGGATTATCATACGTTCCATAGCCCGTCTGGTGGGTCAGCAACACCCGATAGCCCAACCGATCTGTCGGTTGCCCATCAAAGCCTAAATGATAGGCCACAAAACGATTGTTCTTAAACTCTATTTTGTCATCATCATTATATATAGGTGACTTGTACAACGGGTTTCCTATAGCCTGTCCCCAGTGCTGCCACCCCGTAAAGATATAATGATTATAGAAGTTGTCTATCCCACTGATATGGTCCGACCTGCCCTCCGAATGGTCATGATAAATAGGTCCGCTTTGATATTTGGTATATATATATTCCAATACGATATTACGCAGCCAGCGACCGTATTTCAGATTAAGCTCCGCACCAAGCATGATGTCCTTGAAGTCATACATGAAATAGTGTCTGCGCTTTCTGCTGTTCCATTCTTCGCCCTCTCCGTAACCATCATAGTCCAAGAAAAGCATGGACGAATGGTCTTCATAAAATTTATCCGCATACACGCTCAACCTCCATTCATCCGTATTGTAGTTCAATCGCATCAACCAACTGCCCAATATGTCTCCCTCGCTGTTCTCGTAGACCGTTCCCACCTCAGGAGCATCTGCACCACCGGGGACAAGGGCTTTCAAGAAGCTTTTCAGGCCGGATGCATTTTTTACAGGCATCATGTTGCCATCACCATCGGGACTGTAACTTGTTCCGCCAAACAGCGTAGCCATCTCCACGCCCAACTCCACAGAAAAAGGCAGAAATCTTTCTTCCTCGCTTCCTATCTTCAGGAATCCCGCCTTGCTGTGATAAAGCACATTGTCTGCATACTTAGATGCCTTTTTCGTAAAATCGTGCTGCCAATTATCATCGGTCATTTTGCCGTATGCCAAATGCCCCTTGATATGAAACCACCGTCCCAAGCCCGGTATCGTCCAATATCTGGGCAGGGCCAGTCTCACCTGTGGCACCGGTCGTGCGTTGATGCCCAGCGTCTGCGACCCGCTGCTCAGCCTGTTGTTCTTCAGCTCCATCGGATATTCTTTCGCACCCACACTCAGCACGCCATGCAACCACCGAGCTTCCGCAAAGGCTTGCTGCACCACCACATTGCTCGTGTAGTTCATCGGAATAGCCACATCGACACCATAGCCTACAGCCCATCGTCTGGCCGAGTCAATGTTCAGCGGGCGAATTAGCTGACCGCGAAGATAGCCGTTGTTTTTCTCCAATGAAGACAGACCGTGCTTGTTGGCATTCAGCCACAGCGGTGTCTTCTCGCTTGAAAAAGACCCCTGCGCCTCTATTTTATAAGTAATGCCTTTACCTATATCCAGCTTGCTCAACCCCGCATCTTCCTGCCACGCATACTGTGCCGAGACACCGGCTGACATTAGCATCAAGATAAAAACTATTGACAATCGTTTCATCAATTTCACATTATTATATTTGCAAAGATAATACTTTTTAGGGATTTTCCTCCCCGTGTGTAGGGAAAAACCTTTCACTTCCCATAATAATCTTTCTATATTTGCAATGTACATGATAGGGAAACCTTCACTACGAAGTCGAACTTTTAAATATTAAGGACATGAAGAAGATAGCATTAGCACTTATAGCATTGTTCGCCATGACAATCCAAGCATCCGGCATGAGCTACAAGCAGGCCCGTGAGCAAGCCCTGTTCCTCACCGACAAGATGGCATACGAACTCAACCTCACAGAAGAACAATACGAGGCTGCATACGAGGTGAACCTCGATTATCTCATGAGCATCGATGATCGCAACGATCTGTTTGGCGTCTACTGGACACAGCGAAATCTCGACTTGAGCTACATTCTCTTCGACTGGCAGTATCGCACGTATGTCAATGCCGTTTACTTCTATCGTCCTCTCTATTGGGACGCAGGCTACTGGCGTTTTGGCGTATATGCCCGCTATCCACACCGCGACTACTTCTACTTCGGCCAGCCACATTTCTATGTGAGCTACCGTGGCGGGCACAGTTGGAGAAGAAACTCCGGACGCAGCTGGTACCAAGGACGGAACTTTGGAAGGTCTTACAGACGCGAAACGGCACACGTAGGAATGCGTGACGGATTCCATCGCGGCGATTTCGGACGAGGCACTCGCTT
>CALKIW010000166.1 GCA_937995875.1 uncultured Bacteroidales bacterium
CAAAGAATCTCAACACAGTTTATATATGGGGATATAAAAACATTTATCCTGTTGCTATCGTACGTGGGGCAAGCTTGGAAGAAGTCAAAGCTCGAATAAGTAATCTCTCTGCATTTGAAAATGCCGATGTACCACCTATAGATGCAAAGACACTATATCAAAAACTGAGTCAGATTAAAGGAGTACTCGTAACCACTTATGACTATAATCCATATGTAGGTATTGTCAGGATTTGCTCTCCTAATGGCTCCACAACAGAATATAATTTCGATACCTTCCAAAGACTTATTGGCAAGAAAGAGAATGGAATCCTGACAAGTTCATATCAATATCATTATGGGAGTAGCCAGAACAAATAGAGTACTTCAACCATTAAACACAAAACAATAATTTTCAAACCGACTATGAATCATCTTCAGAAGACAGGGATATTGACGATGTTGTGTCTGTTGGCAACGATACTACCTGTACACCCACAACATCTGATAAAATTAAAGAGCAATGGTCTTATGACTGATTCCGTTATCAGGAAAAGCATCAACTATATCGATGCTGGCGAAAGCGGAGCAAATAGGCTATGGGACTTCTCTGGCCAGCTTCACGCAAACGGAAATGACGTGATAAGCATACGGGTAGACAGTCTCAGAAGAATAGCTGCTACACACAATGGTCAACTCGATAGTCTGATTATGAAAAAAGACTCATTGCTTCTACTATCAACCGAGTCTCCACTTGACAAGGCCGAATATAAGCGCGGTATGCTGTTAATGTATTACCCCCTCTGTTACGGAGATTCAATAGCGAGGCCGTTCACCGGCTATGGCCGCTATTGTGAGAATCACTACTACAAGCAGACCGGTCAGATGATTATTCAGGCTGACAGCTATGGAGATATGATCATCTCTGAGGACGACACCTTGAAGAATGTCCTTCGTGTCTACTGTCTCAGAAGCTATTCTGTAGCAATGGATATGGATAGTGCTGCACTTGATACATCCAGGCTGCGCCAAGTTATTGAAGAGCATTTCCTATGGTATGCACGAGGCTGCCGTTATCCTGTAATAGAATCACTGACAAGCACAAGTTACATGGGATTATCAACAATTGGTACTATTCATAAGGCTTGGTGTTTTCTCCCTGATGTTCAATCACAACTCACCGATTCTATTAACCAAGATATCCGTGAGAATGATTCTTTGGAATCTGTCAGAAAAGAAAAAATGAAAAAAGACATATTCCACTATACGGTCACCGTCGAAAATGGGCACATCCATCTAAAGTACACCTTGGACGAAGATACACATATAACCGCATTGGTGTCAAGCGTTATGGGCATTATTTACAAGCGGCGTGAATGGTCAGGGAAGTCAGGTGATACAGGGATTGCCGAAATAGACTGCAACGGACTTCGCCATGGACAGTACATACTCTATATCAATGTAAACGGGAAAATATACAGTAAAAAGGTAAGCCTATGATGATAAAGAATACTATTTGTCTACTCTTCCTACTTGTTCCTGCTCATAGCTACGGACAAGACAAATACAACTATATACGCTCTACTGTCATGCTGGATTCGTCGGCAACAAGACAAACAACGACAGTGCAGTATTATGACGGGCTTGGGCGGCCGATTGTAACTGTCTCCGATGGCATCAGTGGGAATGGAGAGAAGGTATCAACAGCACAATACTATGACGGACTGGACCGTATCGTACGACAATACCTCCCGGTATCAGGTGATGTCGCGAGTTGCTATGGTGAAGATGATCTGAGCAGTCTGTCATACCGAACGTATGGAGACAACAGCGGTCTTATTGATGTTACCCATGATGTGCTTGACCGCAAATTAGAAAGTACTATTCCTGGTGCAGCGTGGAGAGGGAAAAGCAACAAGACTACGTACTCTGTCAACGCAGCAGGTGAGGTAAGAAATTTTTCAGCACCCCTTGGAGTCAACACTCTTAAGGACATGGGATATTATTCTGCCGGTACGCTCACCGGGATGACAACAACGGATGCAGACGGACATACTCTGACTGTTTATACGGATATGGATGGACGTAAGGTGCTCGAACGCCGGGACAAGAGCACGGACACCTATTTCGTCTATAACGACCTCGGTCAGTTGCGCTTCGTTCTCCCTCCTATCTACCAAAATTGCGAATTAAAGAACAAAATGGCAATAACCGGCTATGAATATCGTTATGATGGAAGAGGACGTCTCATAAAGAAGATCCTGCCAGGCTGTAAGGCTATACAGTACTGGTATGACTACGGAGACCGGATGGTCTTTATGCAGGACGAGAACCTGAGACAGCTCGACAGATTCCGCTTCATGTTCTACGACAAGCTGGGGCGGTTGGCTGTACAGGGGCTGTGCAGCGACTGTAACCGCAACGACCAGAAACTCCCCATCGTCACTTTTCTGGCAGGCTCTGGGGGGGTCGGTGGCAGCGACTACCGGCTGAATATCGACCTTCTCCTGACTCGACCAGTCATTGAGAAAGTCATTTACTACGATGACTATGACTTCATGGGTGGGAGTTTCAAGGCCGGCTTCTCTGGACTCGAAGTCAATACCACGACATCCGCCAAAGGGTTGCCCACGGGAACCGTCGAGCGCGCATCCAATGGCGAGCTGCTCTATAGTGTGACGGCCTATGACATCCGCGGGAATGTCACAGAAACAAAGACCAGAGGTCTTGGTGGAAGAATAGCTTCAGCAAAGAACAGCTATACCTTGACCAATAATCCAAGATTCTCATGTACAACTGTGAATGTGGGTGGAAAGCCTTTGACCATACAGGCTGGCAACAGTTATAATGTCCATAACGACAAGTTGGAAGCCTATACACTCACACTCTCACATGGAGGGACTCCTGTCAGCATAGCCATGAAATACAAGTATGATAATCTGGGGCGGCTGAAAACCGCCACACGTCCGATCGGTACTGGCGAGGAAGGAGCGGTCAACTATGACTACGATCTTCACGGATGGACCAAGGCCATTAGGACGAACAGTTTCAAGGAGAATCTCTATTATGCTGACGGCATGGGAACGCCTTGCTACAACGGCAACATTAGCAGTCTGACATGGAGTAACAAGAATACGTCTGCCAACCGCGGATATCAGTTCCATTATGACGGACTGGACCGACTCGAGACGGCCAAATATGCAGAGGATGATTTCTCTATCAACGAGGACAGATACAACGAAACAATGCAATACGACATGAACGGAAACATAACACATTTGACACGCACGGGGATGATGCAGGCTGGCAGCTACGGCGTGATCGATGACCTGTCGATGACCTATGTCGGCAATCAGCTGAGCGCTGCGACAGATGCTGCCGCAGCTGTTCTCCGTGAAGGCAGTCTTGACTTCAAGGGCAGTGGCTCGTGTGCCTATGTCTACAATGGCAACGGTGCTTTGGTATCCGACCAGTCGCGCGGCATTGCAAAAATCGACTACGATACTAACAACAATCCCCACAGGATTCAGTTTGTTGATGGCAACGTCACGAAATACGTGTACTCTGCCTCTGGTCAGAAGCTCCGCACCATTCATTACACTGCTGACAGCCATGTGGCAAAGGTCGCCTATGGGCAGACGCATGAGCTGACCAGTGCAGAGATCATGTATGCAGACTCCACTGATTATCTGTTGGATGGCAGCCTGATTCTGGAGAATGGTCGTATCAGCAAATATCTTTTTGGAGGAGGATATTGTCAGGCTAAGCCAGCAGGCGGCCCAACAGATACATTTGCCTTCTATTTCTACAACAAAGATCATCTTGGCAATATCAGGGAAGTGGTTAGCCAAAGCGGAGCTATCTGTCAGCTCGACAACTACTACCCGTTCGGTACTCCCTATAGTGATCCGTCGGCCACAATAAATTCCAAATACCAGCCATATAAATACAATGGCAAAGAGCTGGACCTCATGCATGGACTGAATACCTATGACTATGGTGCCCGTCAATACAATCCCGTACTGCCGGTGTGGGACAGAGTTGATCCGCTGGCGGAGAAATATTATAGTATATCACCGTACGCGTACTGTGCAAATAATCCAGTAAGACACATAGATCCTAACGGCAAAGAAGTTCGAGAAGGATCAGGTGCATATTGTGCAGAAAATGCTTCAATCAAAAAGTTAGCAAACTATTTGGCGATTCACGATGATCCTAATTCAATAATGATTTTAGCACATGGGATTTATAACAAAGGGGATCGCTTTGCCTCAGAGATAAACATCCAAACATATAATTTCAAGACTAAGGAATGGCAAAATAATTTTATTACTAATGGGAAACAGTTGTATGTTTTTCTTATACTCCATTCTAAGACCTGGAAAAAATTCATGAATGGAAAAATCGATCCGAGCAATCTACATATTGTATTTTACTCATGCGGTTCTAGTAGCTTAATTAGAAAGTTTTCAAGCTTTAGTGCATTTAAAGATATTACTTTTATTGCACCTGACAGGAAACTTCGAATTTTAAATAATAATGAGACAGAAATATCCGATGAAGTCAAAGACAACTATAATAACCATATAAGAGTTTTTGGTACATGGCGGACTTTCAAAAATGGTAAAGAGCCAATGATCAATGGCAATTACAATGGTAACAATAAACCAGGAACAAAAGGATTTAAGTATGAGAGCACATTTTTATATCGATAATAAACAGAGCCTTTGCATGATACTGGTGACAGGTATAGTGGCAGCATTTCTCCTGCTTTTTGTACTTATGCCTTTTTGTAAGATTAACATGATCGCATCTGATTATGATGATCCTACCCTCCAAGACAATGATAAGATTATGGCCATTGAAGATCGCATTATGAAATATCCCCAAACTCTGTTTCTTAAAAAAGGCATGTCATTTGACATTATCACTAATAAAGGTGAAAACGGTATTGTCTATTTTGGTTGGTATAATAATATTAAAATTAAAGTAAACAAAAATGTACTGACATTTAAAGTAGATAAAATCAGTCTTTTCAGCGGTTATCCCCACATAGATAATGATACCGAAGAACAATATTGGGACCAGCAACCTAAAGACTCGATTTGCAAAGTAATAGAATTCACAAGTAAGGATAATGATATTATTGAGATATTCAAGCAACCATCCAGATTACCATTTGGTAATCAGAGATATGGTTTCGTTGTCGACACTAAAAATATGAAGTTCAGATCAGGAAGAAAGAATATGTTCGATTATTGAATTAGGGCTAAACATTTTTCTATCATATTTAAGATTTTAGTAGAAAGGTGAATTCTCAGAAGATATAGACTATACGACAAAAAATCATGCATTCCGCATCAACATTAGAGAATTTTTCAGTAAAAAGGTAAGTCTATGATGATCAAGAATACTATTTGTCTATTCATCCTGCTTGTTCCCTTTAGCTGCTACGGACAGGACAAATACAACTATATACGCTCTACCGTCATGCTGGATTCGCCGGCGACAAGACAAACAACGACAGTGCAGTATTATGACGGACTGGACCGACTCGTGACGGCCAAATATGCAGAGGATGATTTCTCTATCAACGAGGACAGATACAACGAAACAATGCAATACGACATGAACGGAAACATAACACATTTGACACGCACGGGGATGATGCAGGCTGGCAGCTACGGCGTGATCGATGACCTGTCGATGACCTATGTCGGCAATCAGCTGAGCGCTGCGACAGATGCTGCCGCAGCTGTTCTCCGTGAAGGCAGTCTTGACTTCAAGGGCAGTGGCTCGTGTGCCTATGTCTACAATGGCAACGGTGCTTTGGTATCCGACCAGTCGCGCGGCATTGCAAAAATCGACTACGATACTAACAACAATCCCCACAGGATTCAGTTTGTTGATGGCAACGTCACGAAATACGTGTACTCTGCCTCTGGTCAGAAGCTCCGCACCATTCATTACACTGCTGACAGCCATGTGGCAAAGGTCGCCTATGGGCAGACGCATGAGCTGACCAGTGCAGAGATCATGTATGCAGACTCCACTGATTATCTGTTGGATGGCAGCCTGATTCTGGAGAATGGTCGTATCAGCAAATATCTTTTTGGAGGAGGATATTGTCAGGCTAAGCCAGCAGGCGGCCCAACAGATACATTTGCCTTCTATTTCTACAACAAAGATCATCTTGGCAATATCAGGGAAGTGGTTAGCCAAAGCGGAGCTATCTGTCAGCTCGACAACTACTACCCGTTCGGTACTCCCTATAGTGATCCGTCGGCCACAATAAATTCCAAATACCAGCCATATAAATACAATGGCAAAGAGCTGGACCTCATGCATGGACTGAATACCTATGACTATGGTGCCCGTCAATACAATCCCGTACTGCCGGTGTGGGACAGAGTTGATCCACTGGCAGAAAAATACTATGATATGAGTCCATATGCATACTGTGGAAATAATCCTGTCAATGCTTATGATCCAGATGGAAAGAGAGTCAGGCCTGAAGGGAAACGTTCTTTAGAAATAATTAAAAATACACTACCAAAAGATTCTTGGCAATTTATTACTCTAGACAAAAGTGGCTTTATAGATAAGAACGTTATGGACAAATATAAAGGTCCTAGTAATAACTTTAGGTCTTTGAAGTTGTTGGTCAAAAGCAAATATGACATAGTTGTTACATCATTACAAAAAACAAGCTATATCTCAAATGCTGAATATTTCGATGAATATTTTAATCCAGTGTCAATTGAGGAAGATTTTGTTGATTTAAAATTCGAAAGTAGCATAGGGAATATAACTGGAGAGTGTGGTGATTTAGGAGTAACGTATATGCCTACTAAGGAAGGAGTAGGAAAAGCGGATGCTCAAAATTCAAATTCAATTCACATAAATATCAATCCCTATCTATCAGCAACAGGCGCAGCTGAGACGTTTTCTCATGAGGGATTTGGACATGCATTAATTTATGTACAAACTAATGGAGATAGAAATAGTGCAGTTCACCATTTCGTACTCAGTCATGATGAGAACCAAAAGTTAAAAGATTATTCAATAAAGGCGAGAAAAGAGACAATAAAAAATATGTATAGATGAGAAACTTGTTATTATTAATATTATTAATATTTTGTTTGTCGACCAACGGACAATCAATAAATATCGATACAGCTAAGTGGTGCACGGAACAAGGAAATGGAGAAATCATATATTTCGAGACAGAGGTGATTTCCTTTCGAAATAATACATCTAATAACCTTATTCTTTTCTTTGTAGAGAATCATATTGATTCTCTACAAAGAAAAGTATTGCTAAAGAAAAAACTATTGCGACGATATGGAGATTTTAGTTTGTCTATGCTAGAATGGGAACCGAACATGACCATTGAACAAAATAGCGTTCTCGTTCCAGAATTATTTGTAAAATGTCTCCAGCCAAAGGCGTGTTTTAATATTATATTATTGCCCGATACTTTGCATTCTCATACAAAACAATCGCCTTGGGATATTATAAAACACACTCTAGTTTGCGAAGAATTTTTATTCAATAGTGATTTGATAAGTATGCCAAACTTTGTGAAAAACTTGCATCGATATGCTTTTGATTATCCTTATTCTTTTATTGTAATTGATATAAAGAAGTTTCAGAGTTTTATTAGAAATAGATAACAGGAACATCAGTAGTCTGACATGGAGTAACAAGAGTACGTCTGCCAACCGCGA
Organism: uncultured Bacteroidales bacterium; assembly: GCA_937995875.1. Lineage (GTDB taxonomy): Bacteria > Bacteroidota > Bacteroidia > Bacteroidales > Bacteroidaceae > Prevotella. Next base: position 7,709 of record CALKIW010000166.1, read on the forward strand.
ATATCAGTTCCATTATGACGGACTGGACCGACTCGAGACGGCCAAATATGCAGAGGATGATTTCTCTATCAACGAGGACAGATACAACGAAACAATGCAATACGACATGAACGGAAACATAACACATTTGACACGCACGGGGATGATGCAGGCTGGCAGCTACGGCGTGATCGATGACCTGTCGATGACCTATGTCGGCAATCAGCTGAGCGCTGCGACAGATGCTGCCGCAGCTGTTCTCCGTGAAGGCAGTCTTGACTTCAAGGGCAGTGGCTCGTGTGCCTATGTCTACAATGGCAACGGTGCTTTGGTATCCGACCAGTCGCGCGGCATTGCAAAAATCGACTACGATACTAACAACAATCCCCACAGGATTCAGTTTGTTGATGGCAACGTCACGAAATACGTGTACTCTGCCTCTGGTCAGAAGCTCCGCACCATTCATTACACTGCTGACAGCCATGTGGCAAAGGTCGCCTATGGGCAGACGCATGAGCTGACCAGTGCAGAGATCATGTATGCAGACTCCACTGATTATCTGTTGGATGGCAGCCTGATTCTGGAGAATGGTCGTATCAGCAAATATCTTTTTGGAGGAGGATATTGTCAGGCTAAGCCAGCAGGCGGCCCAACAGATACATTTGCCTTCTATTTCTACAACAAAGATCATCTTGGCAATATCAGGGAAGTGGTTAGCCAAAGCGGAGCTATCTGTCAGCTCGACAACTACTACCCGTTCGGTACTCCCTATAGTGATCCGTCGGCCACAATAAATTCCAAATACCAGCCATATAAATACAATGGCAAAGAGCTGGACCTCATGCATGGACTGAATACCTATGACTATGGTGCCCGTCAATACAATCCCGTACTGCCGGTGTGGGACAGAGTTGATCCGCTGGCGGAGAAATATTATAGTATATCACCGTACGCGTACTGTGCAAATTAAAGGACATTGTGATCCAACGAAAATTAAACCATTTAAAGAATGAAGAATAAAATAATCATATTTTGTATCTGTCTTTTTTCTGTAAGTTACTCTTGCTATGCTAAACAGCACATTAAAGTACCTTTGTGTTTTGCAAAGGTACCAGAAATAGTTGATATTTTTGATTCCATAAGTCATGTCAACACTCTTGATAAGCCAGAATATAGAGGTGAAACTTTTATGGTAACCATGCGTAAAGATGGTGATAAGTTTTCCATGTTTATTACTGAAGGAATATTTGGCAGAAAGTTTTTTAAGGAATACAACCCTTTTGGTTGTGTTATCTTTAACGATTCTCAATTCTTTTTGGTCAATGAAAATATCGAAGATTCTCTTTTGAATTTGATTTTCTTAAAAACAGATATTCAGATTATCCATAGGCTTTCTGAGTATGAAGATTCACCATATACAGTGATTGATGGAGAAATTGTTTATTGGGTGTTCCGTCCTTCCAAATATTTTTATTTCCCAATAGAAAATTTGGTGATTAGTCTTAAGAAAGCTAAATGACGGACTAGACCGTATCACGAGACAATACCTCCCGGTATCAGGCGATGTTGTAAAACAACTATGGCGAAGATGAAATGAACAGTCTGTCCTACCGAACGTATGGAGACAACCTTGACTCTACGGATGTTTCCTATGATGAACTTTGTAATGAAATAGCAAAACTATACGTCTACCCCCATTGAATTCCTACTGAGCCTATTAAACGATTTTAATATTTGTATTTTTATTTACAAACATACGTTTATGCTTGGCATATTTAAAAAGAACTTCACTTTCATTGGAAATATGCGAAATTTAAGCAAGTTTGTAATTAGTTGATAGTCAATGAATTTTAAAAAGACGGCTTAATGCCTATGCCATTGTCATTTTCGATTGGATATTAAACGGCAGTGTGACAAAGGCTTAATCGGCATACGAATAGGCTCTTTCCGCGTGGTCGTTAAAGCTCTTTCGTACTGCGATTAAGGCCTTGTCACAGAATGAGGACACTCAAAATGAAATATTCAGGTTACCTACTTGGCGTGCAAACTGATAATGGAGAGGAAAACATAGCCCTTTTTGATCTGTATGGTCCTAAAATAATTGTTAAATAAGTGACAAATTAGTTTTACATATATAGCAAATAAAGTAGGAGAGAA
>CALKIW010000167.1 GCA_937995875.1 uncultured Bacteroidales bacterium
GGACAGCAATGAGGTAATATTAATTCTTCCTGACAATAACATTTAAATTATAATATAACATAACATTATGAAAAATGAATCCTTAGTAAAGGAGCCTAATATCCTTACATTTGTAACAACATACAAATGTACAAGTGCTTGTAACAATTGTTGCTTCCAATGTTCTCCCAAACGAAACCTGACTCTTTCCAGAGAACAGATGTTAGATTATATTGAGCAGGTAACAAGAGATTTCCCTAGTGTCAAGGTTCTTGTCTTGACTGGTGGCGAATGTACGATTTTGAAGTATCTTCCAGAAATCATTGATGTTGCAAGTCATAAATACGGTCTTGCGGTTCGAATTGTATCAAATGCACATTGGGCAAGAACTTATGATTCCGCGCGTAAGAAAGTTGCAGAACTAAAGGCTGCTGGACTAAATGAAATTAATTTTAGTACCGGTGATGAACATCTGGAATTCGTTCCGATTGAATATATCAAAAATGCCATTATAGCCTCTGTGGAGGAAGGTTTTGTGCCTTATGTCAATGTTGAATCTATTGAAAGCCATGATTTTAACAGTACATATTTTACTAAGGATGAAGAATTGTCAACTCTTTTAGATGAAAACAAGTTTAAGGTGTCAAATGGTATTTGGATTGACCTTAAGAATCCTGAGGCAATGATGAAGAAGCCTGATAAAGGTATACATTGTTCAAATCAGAGGTGCGATAATATTTTCTCCGGCCTTGTGATCACACCAGATAACAGGCTGAAAGCATGTTGTGGCATAACATCTGGAAGGGTGAAATATCTTGACCTTGGAAATCCTGCAAAAATACCTCTTCGTACATTGTATGATAAGCAGTTTGATGATTTTGTAAAAATATGGCTTCATACAGATGGCGCTCTAAAAATACTAGAGTTCATTGCTAAATATGATAAAAGAATTAAAATAGAGGAATTTGAACATCTTCATCAATGCTTGATATGTACAATGATATTAAATAGTGAAGAATTATTAGGGATTATTAAAGAACATTATGATGAAGTATATGCTAACATCATAATGAAATATAACTTAATATAAATAAACAAATGAAAAAAGATTTATTCGCCAAAGGCGTGATCGGATTGTCCGCAACAAGTATTATTGCGGCTTCATGTTCAAGTGAAAGTGTCTGGATGGACAATGACGATCCATCAGAGATTGAATCACAATTCTCTGACGAGGGTAGTCCAGTGATTAACATTAAACTATCAGACGAAGAGACTGGTTATCTTAGATTCCTTAATGGCTTAGCTGCAGACATTATTAAAGAGCCTGCTGTAGCAAGAGAATTTGCCAAGGATCCAAGTGCATTTGTAAAACAATATGGATACCAGGGTAAAGTCAATCTTGATGAAGGTATGCTGAAACTTATACTTGCTCTAGGAGATGAGGATATTAATACAGCTGTAAACCAGAAAGATATGACCACTGCTATTGCGCTTATGGAGAGCAAGGGACTACTTGATGATGTGAGCAAGTCTGAAATGAAAATTCAGTTTACCGAAGAGGAAATGAGGCAAATTTATGAGCAAATGGGACTGGATTTTGATGAAAAAACCTTCGGTGAGAAAAAGGGTGTTTCAACAACTGTGGCTGCTACTGTTTTCTATTTGGCAGCAGCTGCCATAGAATGGGTTGCCGTTGGACATACTGTTGCTGGTGCATTTAATCTTGCAGCATATTTTACAATTGTAGTATATTCTGAGGCTTATTTATGGGGACAAACAGAAAGAGATGTAGATGGAACAATTCATCGAAATCTTCCTCTGAAGATATGGAGTTTGAAAGGTCAGGATGCAAATACATATGTTGCTGCAGACAAGTATGTTACTGATCAAGCAAAGAAAATGATGAAACTTATCAAGGATAATGATCCAAAGGCTTTGGAAAAGATTGATGAAAGCCAGTTGGAGCAGATCCTCAAGTTAAGTATTGCAAACGCCCCAATAAAGAAATAATAATTTCCTATTTTATTTCTGCATGGTTATTTCACTTTCCATGCAGAGAATTTTCACAATATGAAAACATCCTTTTTGATTATATTATTATCTATATTTGCCGTAACAAGTTGCTCTCAAAAGAATGTATTTGATGAAGAATTACCATCAGACATAGCTCTTGGGTCTGTTGCTACTGACACCTGCGTGCAGAATAGTACTGCAAACAAGTGGATATATAAGACTATGAGACTATATTATTACTGGGCTGACTCTATCCCTAGTTGTATCAAAGATTCTATGGAATTATCGCCAAAAGTGTTTTTTGATAAACTATTATATAAGGCTGATCGTTTTTCATGGATAAGCAAGAATGTTGATAGTAACAACGAGACATTGTATGGAAAAATGCTCAATAAGGGATTCGAGTATATGCTATTCTACTCTGATACAACTATGTATAATCTCACGGCAGAAGTTATATATACATATCCAAAGTCGAATGCAGAAAAGCAAGGAATTAAAAGAGGATGGATTTTTGATACTATTGATGGATGTAGGATTAATGTTGATAACTACAGCCAATTATTGTCAGTTCCTAGTTCTATGTATGAGTTCAAGCATGTTAGCAAAGATAACAATGTTGATACGACAGTAATTAATATTGGGGAAGAATCTCTCTCGTTTAACCCTATATTAAAAAGTTCTGTCATAGAATGTGACAAACACAAGGTCGGATATCTTTGCTATCAACAATTCAAAACTGATGATGGCGATGGAAGCGAAGTCTATAAAAAAGAACTGTTGGAGAAATTTGCTTGTTTTAAGAAAGAAGGTGTTGATAATATTGTTCTTGATTTTAGATACAATCCTGGTGGTGACATAAACCTATGTGTGACTCTTGGAAGTTTGATTGTCCCAAAGGCGGATACGGCGCAGGTTGCACTAAAGATAAAGTATAATCCAAAACTAAATGACGCATATTCGTCAATTGGTTTGGGGGATATAATAAATTTTGACCAACACCTTGACTGCTACATTGGAGATAAGTTGGAAAATATTTTTATTTTAACTGGTCCGAATACAGCATCTGCAAGTGAGGATGTTATTAATATGCTTTTGCCTTATAAAAAACCTATTTTGATAGGGTTGACAACATACGGCAAGAATTATGGCTCCCAGTCTATTATTTCTAGTGATGAAAATATAAAATGGGTTATGCAACCAATTATGATGAAGATATTCAATAGTGCTGACAAATCTGATTTCGACTTTGGATTTAAGCCTGATTATGAGATAGATGAAAAAATATACTTAATGAAGGAATTCGGGGATATTGAAGAACCTTTGCTATCCACAGCTTTAAATATTATAAGTGGTAAAACCAATGTCAAAAAAAATAAAAAAACTGCACAAGCACGTGTTGCGAAATCTTCATCAAAGGTGTTTTTTAATAGTTTAGATAAACACCCAGGTGTTGCCAGAATGAAAAAGGTGGATAATATTGTATATGAATAACTATGATGGCAGTTATTAAGATTCTTATATCTTCCGTTTGTGCTCTTTTTATCCTGTGTTCATGTGAGCATAGGTTGGATGATGCTTTGGAATTAGCGGGTGATAATAAGGGAGAGTTGGAAATTGTGTTGGAGCATTTCAAGGAAGATTCCAATCCTTTGAAATATAAGGCGGCTGTGTTTCTTATTGAGAATATGCCATATCATGAATCATACTATGGCGAGAATGCCAAAATGTGTGATGATATTTATATTTCTATGGCCAGAAATGCTAAAGAATTACGTGACAGCGTGATTAGCAGCAAGAGTGAATTACTCTTGAAAAATAATCGCGAACGTATTCCTGATATAAAAACAGTTAAGTCTGAATATCTTATTAAAGTTATTAATGAGGCTTGCGACACATGGGACAAAGTTAATTGGAATAAAGACTATGATGAGTCTTTGTTCCTTAATTATGTTTTACCATATCGAGTGTTTGATGAAATGGTAAGTAATTGGCATGATAGTATAAAGCGTTGTTTCCCATATTTAACAGCACCTGTTGTTTATAGTCAATCTGGTGTGCGTTTTCCTGCTTATCAAGAGAAACTGACAAAGGCCAAAATTGTTGAGTCTACAAGTGCATTAAATGGAAAATCTGTGCAAATTGATAGGAAGGGTGCTTCAGTGACATATTTTATATATTCGGGACTTGATGTTCAAAAACTTGTGAGGTTAAGATATAGCACATTGGCGAAGGATGCTAAGGCATTAATCGAAATTAATGATAAATTAGTTTCCACTCATGATTTAGAACCGACAAATAATATTTTCTCATTTAGAGGTTCCCGTTTTGGTATAGTTGTCGATTTGAAAAAGGGTGTAAATAAGATTACCGTAAAACACGATAATAGGCCGTTTAATCTTGACTATATCGAACTTGCTGCATATGAGCAATATAGTAACGATAGTTGTGAAGATTACTCAACTTCATATTGTCAGATACAGAACGCAGGTTCGTGCAACTATGTGTCTTTTGATACTTTGCAGTCTACAAATGGAGAACCAATAAAGTTACGTAGTTATTCAGCAAAGGATAGAACTCTGAATATGCGCTTTGAATATCTTGGCTATCCTATGTGGAAAATTATGCCAATGGATAATGTGGATTTGTGCTTAGAGGATCGTTGGGTAAGCCTTGATACATTGCAAGCTGTTAGTAAATATAAGACTATAGGCAGTAATAAAGGTGATGCTCATCAGAAATGGGTTATTATTCCTGTAGAGGGGGGTATGTTTAAGATAATGAACAAATTGACTGGTTTGTTTTGGGAATCAACTGTTGATAAAGAGACTGGCAAGGAAATACTCATACAGAATTTTTATTCTGGTAAAATGTCTCAAAAGTGGAGAATAATAAAGAAAACCTCAAATACTTATGCAAAATCTTTTTTCAAGATAGGTAGTATGTTATCATATGGTCTAAGAGTTACTGATGTCATGAAACAATTTGAGTTCATTACAAGTAGAGGCGATATAACTCCATCATTATCATCTGTTTGTATGTATCGTACTGGAACTTGTCAAGACGAGACTTCATATACGGTTGCTCTATCAAGATATTTGGGTATGCCGACTGCAGTGGATTTCGTGCCACATTGGGGCAATCGTCCAAATCACCATTCTTGGGCTGTTATTATTATGCCTAATGGTAAATCTGTACCTTTTTATATGGGCTTTGCTCCTGGCGATACGGCTCAATATGCTCATAGTTATTTGAAACCCAAAATATTCAGAAGGTGTTTTAATGTAAATAATGAAATTGCAGAGGATTTGAGTGAAGAGAAAAGCGTCCCTGAAATGTTCAAGGCTCCTAATTTTATAGATGTAACAGACGAATATTACGACACAAAGAATGTAACTCGTTATATTCCTAAGAAATATGCAAACCATAAAATTGCATATATCTGTGTAAGCGATAGAGAAAATTGGATTCCGGTTCATTATGGAAAGATTTCAAGGAATACTGTTACGTTTAAGTCTATGGGGCCTAATATCCTTTATACTGTTGGTGTCTGGGAAAACAATCAGATTGTGCCTTTTGGACATCCCTTTGTTCTCAAAACTGATGGTTCTATTAAGGAAATTGTATGCAACAAGAAGAAAAAACAATCTATGACCTTATATCGCAAATATCCTTTCTTTGCAAAGTTTGATGAGTTTAATGGACGTATGGGATTAGGACGTTTTCAAGGAAGTAACAAGGGGGATTTCTCTGACGAGTCAACTCTCTACACTCATGAGGGAGCTACAGAAGGATGTTGGTTGGAGGCAAATCTCACGCCATCTAGTCAGACTTATAGATATCTTCGTTATATTGGTCACCAGGGGTCTTATTGTAATGTGAATGAAATCGAGTTTTACAACAGTAGGAACCAAAAACTGACAGGAAAAATCATTGGCACACAGGGAACCGATAAGCAGACTAAAGAATCGGTATTTGATGGCGATGTTCTTACGGGGTTCAATGGTGTTAGTCCTGATGGCCATTGGGTCGGCCTTCACCTTTCTAGACCTTCAGACGTTTCTAAGATTAGGTATATGCCTCGCAATGATGGAAACTGCGTGGAAGTTGGTGACATGTATCATCTTCTTATGTATGATAAAGGTAGATGGGTATATCTTGCATTGATGCGAGCAGAAACTACTAAACTCGTAATAAATAATGTACCAAGCGAGGGATTGTATATACTAAAAGATATTTCTAAAGGTAAGGAGGAACGCGTCTTTACCTATGAAAATGGCAAACAAGTTTGGTGGTGATTATTGTGATATAATATTTATGAATATTACTGATGCGATAAAATCGCGTTAAGTTATACATTATCAAATAGAGTGAGTTCTTTGACAGATTGATTGAGACTGACAGATTCGCGTGGTTTGGTGATGAGTTCTCTGAGTGAAGTCTTCTCCAAAGCTGATATCCTTATCAGCGTAGCCACCTCGGTGATGGAATATGGACTTTTGTAGTCCGCCTTGATTCTGGCTATAATCAGATAGGCAATGACTGCTATCCACAAATGGGTGCGCACGGCATTCTCGGAGTATCCCCACAGGGTCTTCACTACAATGTTCTGCTTGACCCATTTGAAGAAAACTTCAATATCCCATCTGTGTCTGTACAGGCAAGCCACTTCCAATGCACTGATTTCGAAGTTGTTCGCAATGAATACGATTTCTTCTTTGGCTTCTTCATCATAGATGCATACTGCGCGTATCGGCTCTGGATAGAGGGCAACCGTCTTTGTGGTCAGGCGAATGGTAAAATCACCTCTGATGCCACCTCCCACATCGGAAGCACTCAGTTTCCTGTGTCCTAAGACTTCATATTTCATGTTCTCCTTCGGGCGGCTTACCCAGTAGGCACCTGCCAAGTGGAAACGGAACAGTGCATCGAAGTCGACATAAGCCTTGTCTATCATATAGAAGGCGAGAGGCTCAGGTTCGAGGACGTCCAGTTCGTTACTGTCATGCCATCTGCCATTGGTGATATGGATGTTGGCAGGAATGCTGCCTCGCAAATCCAGCAGCGTATGCATCTTCACAGCACCCCGGCTGTATTTCCCCAAGGCCCATGTAGCCAGCTTTATACTGGTGGAGATGGTTGTGGAATCAAGTGCATAGAGAACATTGTCAATGGTTATCTCAGAAATGGAAGTCTTTGCATACAAAGGCCTTACAACGCTGATGAGATATGTTCCCAGCTCCTCGTATATGCGATAGTCCCGCTTTTCGTTGGCACGGGAGAGTGACGACTGGTTGACAGTATTGCGAAAACCAAGGTGATAGAGAATTGGCTTATGTGTTTCGAGGCACATGCATATATCACGCAGGGAGTCGCAGCTTGTAATCTGACCGAACAACAGGTGTAGCAACTGGTTGTAGCAGGTCAAGTCCTTTGCGTGCCAGTTTCCACGATACTTATCTACGAGTTTGTCGAACTAATAACGAGGGATGTAATCCACAACTTGGGAGAAAATATAGCTACCGACATTCATAATCTTACAGTTTAGATCGCAAAATTACTCTGTCATTTTCAAATCAAAAAATCAAAGACTGCTCTGAAACCCTTATTAATAAAGGGATGTATTGAGCTTAAATTAAAAATATTGCATCACTTATAATTTATGAAATAAATGCTATGTTTAAAAATGTATATGTAGTTCTTCTTTCATTTCTTCCGTTGTTGTCAATACTTGGGAATGAAGCAGACTATTCTAATTTTTATGTTCTAATAGTATATAATAGCATTCTTGCCGGACTTGGTATCATTGGACAATGGTTAAATAAAGATACTATATCTATATCTAGTCCTGAGGTGTGTATGGCATTTCTTTGTGTCATATCGTTATCAAGTGCATTAATCAAGGAATATCCAGTAAGCCATTTTATTTATTATGGAATAATGTCATCAACTCTGTTAGTAATGGTTTCAAAGAACTATGTTCGTGAAAGGTTACCCTTGTTGAAAAAGTCTTTGATCTGTGTTACTCTGTTAATCAATATTGTTATTTTAGTGGCAATTTTGTTTGATGGTAACATTATGATACTACATGTTGGAAACAGTGGCATATTGGCAATATTCATATCGATATCTGTATGTACTCTTTTAAAGATTACGTTCAGTGAGAATTGTAATAAAATAATGGTAAAGGTGGGATGCACCTTGTTAATTGCAGTTGATGTTATATATATATATATGCTTGAGAGTCGTACAGCATTTATTGTCATATCAATATTCTTGCTTGTTTGTAGTTCCTATAACAAACGTTATCTTAGATATGGTTTGTTGGGCGTTATAGTAATTGTTTTTGCGTTCGCTATCATCGGTAACGAATCGAAATCTCAATCTTTTGTTGGACGTTCATTTATATTACGCAATTGTTTTTCTCTGTTTGCTGATAATCCATTGGTTGGTACTGGGGGTATTGGTAGTTTTGGTGTAAAATATTCAATAAAACAGGCACAATATTTCACGACTCATACAGAGATGGATGATTATTTCTTAGTTGCAGATAATGTAATTGTTGCGTGTAATGAATTCGTTCAGTTACTATGTGAAGTAGGAATAATAGGGTTGGGGATTGTCGTATTTATGATTTATTATGCAATAAAACATATAAAAGATGGTTATTTCCGTAATGTGTTGTTATTCTCTGTTCTTATATCGGCTTTATTCTACTATATTCTACATGCAGCATTGTTTTGTGCGTTAGGTGTTATATGTATCATTGTTGCATCTGCATATTCTCCGGTTTTATTAAAGATTAGTTTCTCTAGGTTTAATAGTCTGCTATTAAGTGCCCTTTGTGTTGCTGGACTTGTTTATTCTGCAGATCATCTTAGGGTCAGTAATAGTGTTAGGAAGTGCATTGACAGAAGATTGCTTAGTGATAAACAAAAGATATATATTGTTGATAACTTTAGAGAAAATAAGATTTTCTTGGCATCATTGTCAACTTTTGATAATTCAGATGGGTTGAATGATAAATTGGACAAACTGGTTGTTCACTCCGATATTTTGTTCCATCAAGGACAAATGTTGAGAAGAAATAAAAGATATGAATTGGCAGAAAGAAAATTACAACTGGCTTCTTATATATGTCCAAATCGTTTCAGATATAAATACGAATTGTTTAAAATATATAAAGAGACGAATAATATGCGTAAGGCAAATGAAATAGCCGACCATATAAGCAGAATGCCAGTAAAGATAAATTCTCCGACCATATTCGCTATAAAAAAAGATATAGATAACTTCCTTCACTATAGTTGTAAATAAAACGAAAATAATCATCCGCATTTTGGTGTTATTTAACTCTGTGGATTTGGCTGTGTGCCCAAATGTTGGTATCTTTATTGAAAATTGTTCATAGATATGAAATTGTTAGAGTTCACGAAACGTTTTCCCGATGAGGAATCATGTGAGTTGCATTTGAAGCAAGAGCGTGAGAAAGCAGGTGTGGTTTGCAGTCATTATGGCTATACGCATCACAGATGGGACAAGTACAATAAATGCTGGGTATGCAGCAAATGTGGGCATCACACCACCTTGCGTAGCGGAACTGTCATGCACGGCTCCAAATTGCCGTTGATGTACTGGTTTACCGCTATCCACCTGATGACCTCAACAAAGAAGATTTTTTCGGCTTTTGAAATGCAACGTCAGCTTGGACACAAGCGTTACCAGGCCATTTGGGAAATGATGCACAAACTACGTTCCGTAATGGGATTGCGCGATGGCAAGTACAACCTGGACGGTGTGATTGAACTGGACGAGGGGTTCTTCACTTGTGATGACAAACGGAATGATGGTCAGAAGAAGGATCATTTAAAGTCCGGTCTGGGCAGCGAAAGGAAGGTCTCTGTGCTTGTTATGGCAGAGAGCGAGCCATGCGAACCAAAGAAGAAAGGGCAGAAATGTCGTAAGGTGGGTCACTTGAATATGAAGGTGATGAAGGATCTGAAGCCAGAGACGGTAAACAAGCTTGTCGGCGAAGGGCTTTCCAAGGGAGCAAAGATAGACTCAGACGCATATCCGTCACATGGCCAGCTTGAAAAAGTAGTTTCCGAGGTTAATGCAAAGGTTGTAAAACCGAAAGACACACCGAAGGCTCTTCCATGGGTTCACACGGCCATAGCAAATGCAAAGAGCCTGTTCAGGGATATGTTTCACGGCATCAAGGACGAATTCCTGCAAGAATATCTCAACGAGTTCTGTTACAATTTTAACCGCAGATATTTCGGGGATAGAGTGTTTGACAGACTTGTCATAGCTGCTGTGTCCTACAAACCGAATTTCGAACATCGAATGTATGGGTATGTATCACCAAAATGCGGATAATCATTAAACGTAATATAAGGTTGTTGACAGAAATTGATAAATTAATTTTTAAGAAAAGTCATTTAGTCAATCTTTAGTAAAGTTAAAAAGAAAATCTTAATAAAAACAAATTTTGAATTTATGAGTAATAATATTATTTTTCTTGTTTTTTTATTTCTTGTGGTTGCAACAAATTTTGTCATAGTGTTCTTTATAAGAAAGCATCCCGAGAAAATTTCTGGATTCAAATTGGAGGGTTCTGAAAATGAAATTGTTGAAAAATTAAACTGGGTTAATTTGTTGTGCCGAATGATTGTCATCGGCAACATCTTAACTTTAATTGGTGGAATCGTTGCTGTTTGCTTTGAGAATATCCTGATATTCTCTTTATTGGTGTCTTTTCCAGTTCCTCTTGGGATTGTGTACGCATATAGTAAAAAAAATAGATCTAATTACACAGGGAGCAGTAATAAAAATGGTTTAATAGTTACAATTGTTTCTATTTGTGTTTTATTTGAATTATTTGGATTATTGGCAGTTTCCTGTTATGGTAATGGTAATTTAGATATTGTTACGAACCAAGATGAATTAGTTATTAACGGATTATATGGCACCAACATATCATATAGAGACATTAAAGAGATTGGACTAAAGAGTAATTTGCCAGAAATAAAGTTTCGCTCTAATGGTTTTGCTGTAGGATATACCAGATTGGGTAATTTCATTACTCAAGATGATTCACATATAATGTTGTTTACTCATTCTGATTCTTGTTTTATACGAATTGTTACGAAAAAAGACGAAGTATATTATTTGAGTTGTCAGAAATCTGATGAAACTGTTAAGGTTTTCAAGGAAATAAAAAAACATTTGTAAGATTATGAAACGTTTTTTACTGTTTGTAATTTGTTATTTGTCTACTTGGACGGCAAACGCTCAAGAGGGGACATGGTATGGAAAACTTGATATTCAAGGTACAATATTACCAGTCGTATTTCACTTTTCTGACGATGGATGTACCTTGGATTCTCCGGCTCAAGGGGCAAAAGGCATAAGGGCGGAGAGAATCTCGGAAGGTAATCACGTCAAGGTCGCTGTACCTTCTATTGGTGTTACATATGAAGGAGATGTAGATGGTAATAAGATAACAGGACAGTTTAAGCAGGGGGGCTATTCCTTCCCTCTCACCCTTACTGTTGATGTGCCAAGTGTAAAACGACCGCAAACGCCTGTAGGTCCATTTGACTATTCAACGGAGGAAGTATCATTCAATCGTGATACTTATACTCTCGTTGGAACTCTCACGTTACCAAAAGATTATTCTTCAAAAACTCCAGTTGTTCTTTTGCTGACTGGAAGTGGAGTGCAAAATCGTGATGAAGAGATATTTGAACATAAACCATTCGCTGTAATTGCTGATGCTTTGGCACGTAAAGGGATAGCATCCCTGCGTTATGATGACAGGGGATATAATGTCTCTAATGTCTCTTTGGAGAATATTACTATTGGTGACTATAAGAAAGATGCTCTTGCAGGAATTGAGTTCCTTCGTGACAAATTTTCAAAAGTAGGGTTAATTGGTCATAGTGAAGGGGGAACAATAGGTTTGATGCTTGCGTCTGAAGGTAAAATTGATTTTGTTGTTTCAATGGCGGGTATGGTTGTTTCTGGGAAAGAAACGTTGTTATATCAGAATCGTTTATTACTGGAAACACTTAATTTGCCTGAAGACAAACTCGATAGATATGTTAGTACTATTGGGAACGTGTTGGATCGCGTATCTGAAGGTAAACCGGAAACAATAGATTTGTCTGCTGTTCCACAAGAATTTGTTTCTGATATTGTTAAACTGAAGGAGAATTGCTCAGCACCATACATCCGTGACTTTATTACAATAGATGTGCGTAAATCGCTCTCTAAAATTCGTTGTCCGGTATTAGCACTAAATGGTAAACTTGACACCCAGGTCGAATGTAAGACAAATCTTGATGCTTTAGCAAAACATATGAATAATACTAAGTGTGATATTGCAGCATTTGATAATCTTAATCATTTATTTCAACATTGTAAAACTGGGTCTGTGATGGAATACCAACAAATAGAAGAGACGATATCTCCGGAGGTTTTGCAAAAAATAGCAACTTGGATAAATTCGTTATATTAGTCGTTTGTTCACTACATCCTTTGCTTATTTCATGATTATAGTGATAGATGCACTTTGAGATCATGGAACATATAGTAAAATAAATTCCATATACCGTCTTCTTTCGATAGACGGTATTTTTTTGCCCTTCCAGTGACAGAACTGGATGTAATCACCTTTGAAATCACGGTTTCCAGATTCAATCTTCTTCAGTAGTGTGCTTTTGGGGTACTTGGTTCTGCTACCGAGGATTCTATAAGGCCCGACATTGTATGCCAGTGCGGCGAGTAGGAGGGAGTCTTTTCCATATTGTTGAAACATCGTGCATAGTTCCTTCAGGTCTTTGCGTAAGAGTGCATCGGCTTCCCTCAGAGACATATTAGAAGAGTAATGCTCTCCTGGTCTTAGCTTGTGTCCATAACCGACATAGGGATAATCCTTCTTACGATGGATTCCTTCATAATATTTGATGCAGCAAATTATGAATACAACTTTATTATGGAAAGTCTTTTTCTAATTCCAATTGAAAATACGAATATCCACGTAATATGAATTTCTCTACTTTACATTATAACTTTCCATAATAAATACGGTCTAATAATATATGTTCAATCATAAATGGAAAAGCCACTCTGCTTTGACCCTTTTGGCCAAACAGGATTGCTCACCTTGGCCATAATATGATTGACCCTTTTGGCCCAAATAACATTAACCACTTAGTACAAGTGTCGTTAGAGTTTTTTTGTGTAGATTTGAGAACCCGAGTCCTGGTGTAAGGGGTAATAATAAAATCTATGCAAATGAATAAAAGAATCAAGAACATTTTAAGATGTTATGCGGCAGGGATGGGCATCAAGGAAACGGCATCCACGTTCCATACTTCCCGTAACACTGTCCGCAAGTATGCCCGTCTGTTCCTTTCAAGTGGGAAAAGCATCGATCAGCTTCTCTCCCTTTCCGAGGAGCAGTTGCATGAGATGTTTGGCGGTACGGAATCCCGACGTCGGGAGCCTTCTTCCAAAAGGATTGAATTGGAGGCTTTGCTTCCCGGATATGTATCCCGCCTGACACGCAAAGGGATGAGTGTCAGGAAACTTTTCAATGAGTATCATTCCGAGTATCCTGACGGTCTTCAGCTGTCTTCCTTCAAGCGGGCAGTCCGCCAGTACAAGTTCCACATCAAGGTCGTCGGCCATGTCGAGCACTATGCCG
Organism: uncultured Bacteroidales bacterium; assembly: GCA_937995875.1. Classification (GTDB taxonomy): domain Bacteria; phylum Bacteroidota; class Bacteroidia; order Bacteroidales; family Bacteroidaceae; genus Prevotella. The sequence continues at coordinate 13,706 of CALKIW010000167.1, forward strand.
CAGACCAGATGTATGTTGATTTTGCCGGTGACAGGCTTGAAGTTGTCGATGGGATGACAGGCGAGACGAAGAAGGCCGAGGTTTTTGTCGCTGTCCTGCCGTTCAGTCATTACACCTACTGTGAGGCCGTATGGTCACAACGCAAGGAAGACCTGATAAGGGGATGTGAGAACGCCATGCAATATTTTGAGGGTGTCCCGGCAGCCATCGTTCCCGACAATCTGAAAGCGGCCGTCACACGGAGCGACCGTAACGAGCCGGTCATCAATGACGATTTCGCCGCCTTTGCCGAGCATTACGGCTGTGCGGTCTATCCTGCCCGTGTACGCCACCCCAAGGACAAGGCCCTGGTTGAGAACACCGTGAAGCTTCTCTACCGTTCCGTTTACCTTGACATAGAGGGGATGACATTCTCCAGCCTGGACGGACTCAATACCGCCATCCGCATTTCCCTGCTTGATTTCAACGAAAAGGTGATGGCCGGCCGGGAGGCGTCACGCAAGGAGATGTTCCTGCGCGGTGAGAAGGACTACCTCCGCCCGCTTCCACTGAAACGCTACGTCATGAAAGAGAAAAAGCTGATGACTGTCGGCAGGAACTCCTACGTATCGCTGTTCAAGCACCATTACAGTGTTCCCAAGGAACATGTGGGGAAACGCGTGACGATCCTCTACGATGCCGACACGGTGGAAATCTACTGTGGCATGAACCTTGTCGCCGCCCATGACCGCAGTGACGTCCCCCACGCTTATTCATGGAAAAAGGAGCACAACCTGCCGGGGCACTATGGCCCTTATGACAAGGATCTTGAGGAACTCTTCCGACGTGCCTCGGAAATGGACAATATCGTATTGAATTATCTCCGGGAAGTGGAGCGTGTCATGCAGTATCCTCCAAAAGCGTTCAGATCCTGCCGGGGCATACTGACGCCGGAGAAAAAATACGGCCGTGACCGTCTGGTCGCTGCCTGCGCCTGCGCGGAACAGAAGCTGCAATACGGGTATCAGGCCTTACGGGAGGTGCTTGAACTGGGAGAAGACGCGGATTTCTTTCCTGATGAGGACGGGAGGATACAGCCTGACATGACATCCCCGATACCACTGACCCACAAGAACATACGTGGACGTGACTATTACAGAAAAGACAAACAGGAACAATAAAGCTAAAATTATGGAAATAAATAATAAGACAGCTCCCGTAACGGGACAACAGGACCGGAACACCATATCACTGGATTTGATGGGCCGCATGAAATTACACGGTATGGCGGAGGCTTTCAGGGAAAGCCTTGCCGGCACCACTCCACAGTCCATGACCGCGGACACCTTCCTTTCCATGCTCCTTGCACGTGAATGGGATTACCGTGCCCAGGCTGCCATAGTGCGGCTTACCAGGAATGCGGCGTTCCGATACAAGGCCTATCTCGAACGGATTGACTATGCCACAAACCGGGGCCTTGAGCGCAATCAGATGGAACGCCTCGCCACCCTTGACTTTGTACATAAGGGGCAGAACCTCTTCATTACCGGCTCTTCAGGTACGGGGAAAAGCTATCTGGCATGTGCCCTCGGCCACGAGGCATGCAAAAGGGGATTCCGCACTTTCTATGCCAATGCACCCAAACTGCTTGGCGCACTGAAGGTTGCCAAAGTCAAAGGTACACTTGAAACTGAGCTCAAGAAGATTGAGCGTTGCCGGTTACTCATCCTTGACGACCTGTTCATTGTACCTCTTGACGCCAAGGAACGTCCCATCCTGCTCGAAATTATTGAGGACAGGCATGAAAGGAAATCCACTATCATAACCTCGCAGTACCCATCGTCCAACTGGTATGACATGGTTGGTGATCCGACAATAGCCGACGCCATCCTTGACCGAATCATTCATACGGCGCATACCATAGAATTATATGGCGAAAGCATGCGTAAGTTAAGGGCTAAGAAAAGCCAGAGTGTCTAAAAGGGTAAAATAAAATTGACCCCTGCACCAGGACTTTACAAGGGGCAATAATATTGTGACCAACAGGAGCAAATCCTGTTTGGCCAAAGGGGTCAAAGCAGAGTGGCCTTTCCACAATGGAATGACTTTCAGAAAAGAAGAAGTTGCATACATCAAGCATGGGGAACTC
>CALKIW010000168.1 GCA_937995875.1 uncultured Bacteroidales bacterium
AATTAATTTAAATTTTATAAAACTTATGCAGAAAAGATTGTTCTTTCTGATTGCAGTTGTATTGATGTGTACGACATCAATCATGGCACAAATCACAACATCCGGTATTAACGGTAGGGTCACTGCGGATGGAGACGATGTTATCGGTGCAACCATTGAGGCTGTGCATATTCCTTCCGGCACCCGCTACATGGCTGTTACCAATGCTAAAGGCATGTACAGTATCAACGGTATGCGTGTGGGTGGTCCTTACGAGGTGAAGATTTCATACATTGGTTATGAAACCAAAGTGATGAAAGGCATAACCCTTGTGTTGGCCGAGACCTACAGCCTGAACACCTCCTTGTCGGAGGATGCCCAACAGCTTGGTGAAGTGGTGGTTTCTGCCAATGCCACAAAGTTTACTACGGAGAAAACCGGTGCTTCTACCAACATCTCCAGTAGCATGATGAGCAATATGCCGACAGTGAGCCGCAGCATCACAGACTTTACACGTTTGTCTCCTTATGGCGGCAACGGCATGAGCTTTGGTGGTACCGACGGTCGCACGGCCAACTTTACGGTAGACGGAGCCGACTTCAACAACAACTTCGGTTTGTCGGCCGGGCTTCCCGGTGGAGGCAGCCCTATTTCTATCGATGCCATCGAAGAGATGCAGGTAGTGGTTTCTCCATTCGACGTGCGCCAGACCAACTTTATCGGTGGCGGTGTGAATGCGATTACCAAATCGGGTACCAACACGTTCAAGGGCTCCGCATACATCTATCATCACAATGAGCAGATGCGTGGCGATGCCATTGATAAAGAGCAGATTTTAGGTGCTCGTGAGAGAGACCGTAACACGACATACGGTTTCACGCTGGGCGGTCCGATATTGAAAGACAAATTGTTCTTCTTCGTGAACGGTGAAATGTCGAAGACACTTTCGATTGCCAACCGATGGAGAGCTTCAGAAGATGGCGTGATGGATGCTGACAACTATATTTCCCGTGTCACTGCGGCCGATATGAAGGCCGTGTCCGACCATGTGAAAAGCAAATACGGCTATAACACAGGCTCTTTCAGCAGTTTTCCCAGTGACCAGTCTAACTATAAGCTCTTAGCTCGTTTGGACTGGAACATCAACACGATGCATCACTTGGCTTTGCGCTACAACTACACGAAAAACCGTTCATGGAGAGCTCCCAATGCCTCGTCAATGGATGGTGGTAACCGTTCGGCCTACTCGCGTACTTCCCAATATGCCATGACATATGCCAATTCGTTGTATGCGTTAGACGGAATTGTTCATTCGTTCTCGTTGGACTTGAACAGCCGTATCAGCAACAATCTTTCAAACCAGTTCCTGGCTACATTTTCCAAGCATGACGATTTGCGCTATTCAGATTCTTCAGAATTCCCCTTCATCGATATTCTCGATGGCAACGGCGAAAACTACATCGCGTTGGGCTATGAACTGTTTACATGGAACAATGCCGTACATAATAATGTATGGAATGTGAAAGATGACTTGACCTATTATTTGGGCAACCACAAAATCATGGGCGGTATCAATTATGAGCACCAGATGGCCGACAACCAGTATATGAGAAGCGGTACAGGCTATTATCGTTATCATTCGCTCAATGATTTCCTGACGGGTGCTGCTCCTGAAATCGTAAACCTGACCTACGGTTACAACGGTGAAGGCTCTCCTGCGGCCCGCGTCAATTATAACAAGTTGGGGCTTTATGTTCAGGACGAATGGCAGGCAAATAACAAGTTTAAGCTGACCTATGGCCTCCGCCTTGACGGATTCTTCTTTGATAATGGCGATTTGATGACTAACAAGGCCATATACGAACTCGATTACAACGGTCGTCATATCGACACCGGCAAGTGGCCGGACAACAGCATCACCTTGTCTCCCCGTGTAGGTTTCACCTATGATGTGTTGGGCGACAAGAGCCTGAAGCTGCGTGGAGGTACGGGCTTGTTCTCAGGGCGCCTGCCTTTGGTGTTCTTCACCAATATGCCCACCAACAGTGGTATGGTGCAGTATCAGGCCATGATTAATGCCAAGAATGCAAGTAAAAAAGGTTTCACAATGGATACGTTTGCAGGCGGACTCGTGACCGATGCCAACGGCAAACCCACGATTGCTGCGTTGCAAAACAAGTTGGAATCGTTGGGTTATCCCATGACCATTACTCCTGACGAAGGAGCTGTTCCTTCTTCTATTTCTGCTGTTGATCCCGATTTCAAGATGCCTCAGATTTGGAAAACCTCTTTGGCAGTAGACTATGCTCTGCCTGTAGATTTCCCATTGAGTGTAACGGTTGAGGGAATTTTCAACAAGAATGTTTATGCCACTGTGCTGAGAGATTGGAGCGTGCCTTATGTGGGCGGTTTCTCTCGTTTCAACGGTGCTGACAACCGCTCGATCTATCCTGCCGGCTTCGCAACCAACACTCCTGCCTATATGCTGGAGAACAGTCGCAAGGGTCATGGCTTTATCTTTAATGCCAGCATCAATGCCCGACCGGTCGAATGGCTTAGCATGATGGCTGCCTATACCCACACGGTGTCTAAGGAATTGACCAGTCTGCCCGGCTCCAATGCTGCTTCAGTGTTGAACTATATGTCTACTGTGGAAGGGCCTAACTTTGTTCAGCTCCACAATGCACAGAACGTTACGCCGGACCGTTTGGTAGCTTCGCTGACCGCCCACGACAAGTCGGGCAACCACTATAGTTTTATCTATGAAGGTCGTCGGGGCACTTACAACTATTCTTATATGATGGTCAATGATATGAACAGCGACGGTTATAACTATGACGCTATCTATATTCCTACAGACAAGCAGGTGGAAAACGGCGATTTCCGTTTCGTGTCGGAGGATGACAAGACGCGCTTCATGGACTATGTTCATAACAACAACTATCTGAAAAACCATCAGGGCGAATACGCTGAGGCTTACAGCCTGTACTCTCCTTGGGTACACCGTATCGACTTCAGCTACAAGCACGATTTCAAACTGAACATAGGGCAGACCAAACACAAGTTGCAGCTGAGCTTTGATATGAAGAACGTGCTCAACTTCTTTAACTCAAGTTGGGGTGTAGCTAAGTACCTGAATCCGGAGATTGGCAATGACCCGCGTGTGCTGAAGTATGAGGGAGTTGACGCCGATGGCTATGCCACATTCTCTACCCCAGCTTCTATCAATGGCAACACTAAGACATGGGCTCCCAACCATTCCATTGGCCAGTGCTGGTATGCATCTGTTGGAGTTAGGTATATTTTCAACTAATCAAAAAGTTAAGACACAATGAAATTAAGATATATTCTTCCATCATTCGTTGCAGCAATGACCATGCTGGTGGGTTGCTCGGATGCTGATTACGGTTACCGCTTGAATAATGTTCAGCTGTCGTCCTCTTACGTTTCCATTCCGGAAGACGGTGGTACGACAAACATCACTATGAACGTTACGGACAGTTGGTCGATAGACACCACAGGTGTGTCAAAATGGTTGGCAGTTTCGCCCGTCAAAGGAGAGGCTGGAGACTCGATAAGAGTGTCTTTCACGGCTCCTGCCACGCTTGATGGCCGGACAGCGGACCTGCTGCTTACCTGTGGTGGCAATGTGCAACATATCAATGTGATACAGGGTTTGGCAAAGGTTTCTCCGGCAACTTGTAAGGAAGTGATCGACGGTCCGGACAGCAAAACCTATATGGTGACCGGTATTTGTACGGCGATTGCCAATACCACATACGGTAACTGGTATCTCGAAGATGCCACCGGCTCTATCTACATTTATGGTACGCTCGATAAAGATGGTAAAGCACAAAACTTTACCAGCTTGGGATTGGAAGTAGGTGATGAGGTAACTGTACAGGGACCGAAGAAAACATACGGTACAACCATTGAATTGGTAGACGTTACTGTGTTGAAAATCAACAAATCGCTTATCAAGGTGGATTCTGTAGAGAACGACACGTTGCCTGTAGAGGGTGGCGAATTTGTCAGCTATCTTACTTGTAAGGGTCAAGGCGTATCGGTGGAAGTGCCTGAGAAGGCCAAGTCGTGGCTGTCTATATCTTCCATCCAATCGGCAGGAACAAACACGGTTGTGAAGTTTAAGGCTGCTGCGAATGTAGGCGGCGACCGTAGCACAAAGATTGTGTTCCATACCACAGATGGTAGCAAGGACTATACGTCTGAGACTACTTTGTGTCAGCTCGGAGCCATTGTGCCGGCCACAGTAGCTGAGTTCCTCGCTGCTGAAACGGGTGAAACACAGTATCGTGTGTCCGGTGTGATAGAAAGCATAAAGAATGATAAATACGGTAATTTTTACATTAAGGATTACTCCGGCAGTGTTTACGTTTATGGATTGGCCGACTTTACTGCTAAGGGTTACAAAGAAGGTGACGTGGTTGCCTTAGTGGGTAAGCGTGGAGAATACAAGGGCAATGCCCAGATGCTCGGTGCTGTTGCTGAGAATCATGTGGTGGTGACAAAGGCTTCTGTAGCTGATGTGCTCGCCAAGGAAGACGACCCCAAAACCTACTATATGGTGACGGGTGAGGTGACGAGTATCGACAATGCCAGCTATGGCAACGTGCATATCAAGGATGGCGACACAGAAATGTATGTCTATGGTTGTTATCCAGTCTTCGGTGCGCAGGGAGATGCTCGCAAGGGACTTGTGAACGCTGTTGGACTGAAAGTGGGTGATATACTCTCCGTTATTGGTACGAAGGGCTCATTCAATGGTTCTCCGCAGCTTTCAAATGGTGTTTATGCGGGCCACGAAAGCCGTTAGACCACCCTTAATGGTATAAAATAATAAAGTCATGCCAATGTTTGTTGGCATGACTTTATTGTTATGTATCGTTTACTCCTTTGAGAGGAGTAACAGATAGCAAAATATCTTCTTGTGTTTAAACGATTATAGTAGGGTAGAGTTGGGACGATGATGGGACAAAGACACAATCATGGTGTAACAGAGAAGTTGTCGCCATCTATATTTGCCATCTGTTTCCACGTTTGGCACGTTGTGGTATTGAAGGTGCCATAAATACTCCGCTGCCGCCTCGTGCCACTCCACGATATTGCGCCCAGCGGGAATGAATCTTGGCAACATAATCTACGGTTTCTGCTCCGCGCATATAACCGTATTTCACAACAGCATCATTATAATAGGTAGGGATGCTCAACTTTTGTACAAACTCTTGTACATCTTTCCATTGATAGGGATTTCGCCCATATTTGCGGGCCAATGCCATAGCATCCCTGATATGGAAGTGCCCACCGTTGTAACTTGCCAGAACGTATGATATACGTTCGGAGGCAGGCACATCTCTGAACAGTCCGTTCAACTCTTTGATATATTTGGCCGCTGCTGCAATATTGTCATGGGGGTCGTAAATGCGGCTGTGGGCTAATCCAAGATGGGTAGCGGTGCCCGGCATAATCTGCATCAGTCCGCAAGCTCCGGCCCACGAACGAGCCTGAGGGTCGAACGTGGACTCCTGATAGCATTGGGCTGCCATGAGTCTCCAATCCCATCGTGCAATGGGAGCATACTGTTGGAAATACCTGTCGTAGCGTGAAATGATACCTTCAGAGCGATTGAGCATCGGCGAATACACTTTGCGCGTGACACTGCGCGTAGATAGCAGGAAGCGTTCTCGCTGAGATATTTCGTTAAACATGCCCGGTTTAAACCAGCTGTTCAGGGCGTCTGCCAATTCTTGATTATCATATTGCACTGCCCACGCTGTTTTCTGCGAATCAACTTTGGCACCTGCAAACCTCACCCCCTTGGTTGATTTCGGTAGTTGAAATGCCACAATGTCGGCATCACCTCTCTTGAGACGCGACACCAACTCAGCCGTATCTTTGCATAATTCGACCCGTAACGACACACCCAATGATTGAGCAAACCGCTCGCATAACAAGTATTGCAGTCCCATTCCCCGACCGTGATAATCGTAATAGGTGTCTGGTCCGGAGAGGGTGAGCATGATAATTTCGCCGTTGTTGACAATATCGTTGAGGCCGAAAGCACTGCTCGTAGGGATAGAATCTTCACCAAGTGCGCTTCCCCATGGTGTAACTTCCGGACGCTGCTGTTCCGAGCACGAAACAACAAACAAGAATAGCACCGAAGATACCACGAGGCATAATTGTCGCATAATAACTTGATTTGGTCACAAAATTACAACTTTTATTGCACATATACTTAAAAAACAGTACATTTGCATATAATTTTAAGATAATTAATAGAAATCAAATACGTCAAGTTATATGTTAAGAATAGCCGTACAATCTAAAGGTCGTCTTTATGATGACACCATGAATTTGCTCCAAGAAGCGGATATTGTAGTGTATCCGAGCAAGCGTTCCTTGTTGGTGAAAAGCTCAAACTTTCCACTCGAAGTATTGTTTCTCCGTGATGATGATATTCCGCAAAGTGTGGCAAGTGGCGTGGCCGATATTGGCGTCGTAGGAGAAAACGAGTTCGAAGAGCGTCAGGAGAATGCTCAGATTATCTCTCGGCTTGGCTTTTCAAATTGCAGACTGTCATTGGCTATCCCCAAGGCAATAACTTATCCCGGCCTGCAGTGGTTTGAAGGGCGCAAGATAGCCACTTCGTATCCCGGCATTCTGCAACGTTATCTTAATAAGAACGGATTGAAAGCCGACATCCATGTTATAACCGGGTCGGTCGAAATTTGTCCCGGAATAGGTCTTGCAGATGCTATTTTTGATATTGTCAGTTCAGGCTCCACGCTTGTACACAATAACCTGAAGGAAGTAGAGGTGGTGATGCAGAGCGAAGCTTTGCTCATTGGCAACTGGAGAATGGACGACGAGAAGCATGCGATATTAAATGAAATGCTTTTCCGTTTTGAAGCTGTAAGGGCGGCCAAGGCCAAGAAATACGTCATGATGAATGCGCCAAAGGATAAAATTAAGGAAATCACAGACGTGTTGCCGGGTATGAAAAGTCCAACGATCATACCGCTTTCTGACCCGGAATGGTGCGCCATTCATACCGTTCTTGAGGAAAAACGCTTTTGGGATATTATAGGAAAGTTGAAGGATCTCGGTGCTCAGGGCATACTGGTCACTCCCATTGAGAAAATGATATTATAACCAATTCATCATGCATATTATCAAATACCCACCAAAAAGTAGCTGGAATTCTATTGTGGAGCGTCCGCATTTGGACGTATCACAACTCAATGAAACTGTTAGCGGCATACTCAGGGACGTCAAAGAACGTGGAGACGAGGCTGTGAAGCAATATGAAGCCAAGTTTGACCATGTGGAGCTTGATACGTTAGCGGTGAGTGGGGAAGAAATAGACGAAGCCATGCAACAGGTTTCTGATGAGCTTATAGCTTCGCTTAAGTTGGCCCATCGGAACATCTACAAGTTTCATGAAGCCCAGAAATTTGATGGCGATAAAGTCGAAACTGCTGATGGTGTGGTATGTTGGCAGAAGAGTGTAGCCATTCAAAAGGTTGGCTTATATATTCCCGGAGGTACCGCTCCGCTTTTTTCCACCGTATTGATGCTTGCTACTCCGGCCAAGATAGCGGGCTGCGAGGAAATCGTACTCTGTACGCCCCCAAACCGAGAAGGTAAAGTGCATCCTGCCATTTTGGCTGCAGCGCACATAGCCGGTGTAAGCAAGATTTTCAAAGCAGGTGGTGTGCAAGCGATCGGAGCTATGGCATACGGCACCCAAACGGTGCCAAAGGTATATAAAATATTCGGTCCGGGCAACCAATTTGTAATGGCGGCGAAGCAGCAGGTGAGCCTCCACGACGTGGCTATTGATATGCCGGCCGGTCCGAGCGAAGTGTGTGTCGTTGCCGATGACAGCAGCAATGCGGAATTTGTTGCGGCCGATTTGTTGTCGCAAGCAGAGCATGGGATTGATTCGCAGGTACTTTTGATTTGCACATCAGAGTCGATGCTTCGCAAAGTAGAGGAACAAGTAATCATTCAGCTCGCAAAACTCCCCCGCAAAGAATTGGCTGCCAGGACACTGGAAAATTCCAAATTGGTTTTAGTACACGATGCTGACGAGGCGATGGCGTTGAGTAATGCCTATGCTCCGGAGCACCTCATACTGTCTGTCAAAAACTTTGAGGCGATGGCAGAAAAGGTTATTAACGCAGGCAGTGTGTTCATGGGGCAGTGGTCTTGTGAAAGCGCGGGCGACTATGCCAGCGGAACTAACCACACCTTGCCCACCCATCAATATGCTACGGCCTATAGTGGGGTAAATCTGGACAGCTACTGTCGTAAGATTACTTTTCAACATTTGTCGGAAGAAGGGGTGAGGAGCATTGGAAAAGCAGTTGTCAATATGGCAGAGCATGAACAGTTGGAAGCCCATGCCAATGCCATGAGACTAAGATTAAGCTGCATCAATGCAAAGAAATCATAATTAAAAAACAGAATCAAGGAAGGAACCGAAGATGAAAGATTTACAAGCATTAGTTCGTGATAATATTTGGAAACTTGCACCTTACAGCTCGGCTCGGAATGAATATTCGGGGCACGACGCGCACGTATTCCTTGACGCCAATGAGAATCCTTACAACAAACCTTTCAACCGTTACCCTGATCCGCTACAGCTGAAATTGAAAGAAGAACTTTCCAAGGTGAAGCTGGTTGCGGTAGAAAACATTTTTCTCGGCAACGGCTCCGACGAAGCTATCGACTTGGTTTATCGTGTTTTTTGTCAGCCCCAACGCGATAATGTGGTAGCAATAGAGCCTACTTATGGTATGTATAAGGTTTGTGCGGATATCAACGATACAGAATATCGCCCGGTTTTATTGGACGAAAACTATCAGCTCAATGCTGATAAGTTGCTCGCGGCTTGTGATGCCAACACGAAAGTCATTTGGCTTTGCACGCCAAACAACCCCTCCGGAAACAATCTTCAACACGAGGAGATAGAAAAACTGCTAATCAATTTTGATGGAATTGTGGTGGTTGATGAGGCCTATAGCGAATTTTCTACGGCAGATTTGTTCCGCTCTAAACTCGACAGTTTTCCCAATATCATTGTGCTGAACACCATGAGCAAGGCATGGGGATGTGCTGCCATCCGATTGGGAATGGCTTTTGCAAGCAAAGAAATAATCGAATTGTTCAACAAGGTGAAATACCCATACAATGTCAATTTGCTTTCGCAGCAGCAAGCGCTCGAATCGCTGAAGCATCGCCAAGACGTTGAAAAATGGGTAACGTTGCTTTTGCAGGAACGCAGACACCTCATGAAGGCTTTTACAGACCTGCCCGTTTGTAAGCAGGTTTATCCTTCCGACGCCAATTTCTTTTTGGCAAAGATGACCGATGCTCAGGCTATTTACGACTACTTGGTGAAAAAAGGAATTATCGTGCGCAACCGGACACGAGTGCAGTTGTGTAAAAACTGTTTACGCGTAACAGTCGGAACGAAAGGCGAAAACACCGAATTGCTCAGTGCCCTAAGACAGTATAAATCATAAACGACTGATGTTTACATACGATTCTCCCATTCCTTTACGAGAAAGAAGGAATGGGAGAATTTTGTTTTATCACGATAATACGGATTGAACGTAACTTCCTTTTGATGATGGATAGTTTGGTCGAGAATAACGTCCGTATGCCTATGCCCATATTTATGGATAGTTCTTTTTTTGTTGGCATAATTATCTCAATACCGTCAGTATTATCTGCGGTGTCCGTGATGGTATCTCCTGTTGTGAGAGTTGTTACCGTGTTTTTTGTTGTTCATCTTCTTGTTGCGCCAATCACTGTGGCTCCGACTTTTTCCAAACTTGCGGTCGTGATGCTTCGCCCCTTTTCCAAATTTAGAATGGTTTGGACCATGTTTCATGTAAACGTCATCACGAGGATGAGATGGTTTGTCCCATTTCCGGTTTTTATAGTAGTGTGCCGGCCGACCTCCACGATAGTGCTTATAGGCATAAGGATGTGGGCGGTAGTAATGGTGCTTTCCATATCGGGTGTAGACGCGAGCGCTCCATCGGTTGTTGGCCCAATATATCGGACGATAGAAATATTTGGCTCCGGCATAGGCCCTGTACTGCCAGGGTGCGAGTATGGTGCGAAATAGCATATTACGATGTGACCAATATGATCCGTACAAATGGCGACGGTGATTGACAGACATCAGATAGTCGAGATTTATCTCGTAGGCTGCTTCGTATTGGTTATTGGTAAGGTTTAGCTCGTATGCCATTTTGTCGGTCAGAAACAGCGCATAATTTCTTGCCTCTCTATACGACATGGCACTGGCTGATGTTGCTATCGCAATCATCATGGCCAAAATCATCATTAATTTCTTCATAGTCGTTGGTGATATATCGTTTTACATTTGAGTTGTCAATCCTTGTCTTATACCACAAAAATAGGAAATCATAAGTGACAAGTCGAAGGTAAAAGCCTAAACTCAGGGTCGGTTTTCCCTACAGGTAATATGTAAAACTATATGAGAGGACGCTCATACCCATCCTGTCTTCATGGCAACGCTTCAGGGAAAACACTCCGGAGGAGCTTTGATGAAAAGCAACTTGTGTCGGCTTTGAAAAGGGGTACAATAGTATAATTTATTGAGAATTTATGATGAAACAAGCTAAGATAGCAGAAAATATTACTAATTTTGTAATTGAATAGATGGCGTTGATATTCGATATCGCATCCATTTATGATCATTGATACTGAAAAATTCATATTAAAATATAACTGAACATGAAAAAGAGAACGATACTCTTAAGTTTGGCATTGGTTGCTGTCGGAGCCTTTGCCCAGTCGGTTTCATCGGGCATCGACGTGAACAACATGGACAAGAGCGTCCGTCCCGGAGACGATTTTTACCATTATGCGGCCGGCGGTTGGTTGAAAACGCATCCTTTAGATGCTGAACATTCTGACAACGGGGCGTTTACCGACCTCTATGAGCAGAATCAGACACGCATTCAGGAACTGATATTGCAATATGCCAACAGTCCGCAGGAGAAAGGATCGCTGGAACAGAAGATAGGCTCTTTGTACAGACTGATGATGGACAGCGTGCGGCTTAATAAAGAGGGAGGAGCACCGCTGAAAGCTACTTTGAATAAGATTTCCAATATCAAAAACCGCAAGGAATACCAATTGGTGACGGCACAACTCGACCGCAATGGCGAAAGCACTATGATGTTTAGTATGGGTTGCGGTGCCGATATGCGCAATGCTGATTGGAATTTGGTGAGCATAGGGCAGGGTGGACTCGGTCTCTACTCGCGCGATTACTACGTCTCTGATGACGAGCAGAACAAGCGAGTGCTGAATGCTTATAAGGACTACCTGAAAAATATACTCATGCTGGTCGGCAATGATGAGGCTACGGCACAGAAGAAAATGGAAAGTGCGCTCGCCATCGAGCATCGCATAGCTGAGGCGAGTTATGATAATGTGAAATTGCGCGACGTGGATGCCAATTACCACAAGATGACCTACACGCAGCTCATCAACGATTTTCCGGGCATAGATTGGGGCAATGTATTCTTGGCCAGTGGTTTCCCGGCTTTCGACCATATAGACGTGGGGCAGCCTGAGCCGATTCATGAGGTCGAAAAAATATTGACAGATACTCCGCTCGAAGACCTTAAAGCCTACGCAGAGGTCAGTGTTATCGCCGGAGCTGCGAGCCAGTTGAGCGATGATTTCCGTGCTGAGGTTTTCAAGGTGAATTCGGTGATTAGTGGTGTGAAACAGGATAAACCTCGATGGAAGCGTGCCGTGTCGTTGGTCAGTGGCACGCTGGGCGAGGCTATCGGGAAACTCTATGTGGAAAAATACTTCCCCGAAAGCTCCAAGAAACGTATGCTCGAATTGGTGCACAACCTGCAGACGGCATTGGCACAGCGCATAGATGAGGCGACATGGATGGGCAATGAGACAAAAGCTCAGGCCAAGGACAAATTGGAAAACTTCATCATCAAGATTGGTTATCCGGACAAATGGAAGGACTACAGTGGTTTGCAGGTGGACGACAGCCTCTCACTGTATGAAAACCTGCAGAATATCAGCCGGTGGGCTACCGATAAATATATTGCCGAACATGTAAATCAGAAAGTGGATCGCAGCCGTTGGGGTATGACGCCGCAGACAGTGAATGCCTACTACAATCCCACGACCAACGAAATTTGCTTCCCCGCAGCCATCCTTCAGCCGCCGTTCTTCGATCCCGATGCCGATGATGCCGTGAACTACGGAGCTATCGGTGGCGTGATTGGTCATGAGATGAGTCACGGCTTCGACGACCAAGGGTCGCAGTTTGACAAGACCGGTAATCAGCGCAACTGGTGGACAGAATCTGATAAGAAAAACTACAATGCACGCACAAAGGTGCTGGAGGAAAGTTTTTCAGAATTTGAAGTTATGCCCGGCGTGAGGGTAAACGGAAAGCAGACGTTGGGCGAGAATATCGGCGATAACGGTGGATTGAACATCGCTTTCCGTGCACTGCAGAACGAAATGAAGAACAGAGACCTTGGCAAAATAGACGGTTTCACTCCCGAACAGCGCTTTTTCTTGGCATGGGCACGCGTATGGGCTTCGAATGTTGCACCCGAATATGTGAAATATCTTGTCACCGTGGACGTGCATTCTCCAAACATTGCTCGTGTGAATGGTGCTCTGCCGCATATCGACGCATGGTATGATGCGTTTAAGATCAAGAAGGGAGACAAAATGTACATTCCCAAAAAGAAACGTGCTCATATCTGGTAATGCCCTTAGATGTTGTGATACCAGAAACTATTATCAAAGTTGAAGATGCTTGTTGGTCGACGGTTTAGAAAGCTGAAACGGCTCCAACAATGATAAAAAACAGACAGACGAATGTCAGTTCCCGAATTTTTGGGAGCTGGCATTTGTTTTTGCTGTCACAATGCACCATATTTCTCTGCTATATGGTAGGGCCAATATCTCCTCATGTGTGTTTTGAATGAAGTGCCCGGCCTGCAGCCCAAAGTCGGCCTGCAGCGAGTATTTCTCACTTCCTTAAAGTTTCCGGAATGTCATCCGGTGATGATTTGGAAATATCGCTTGGCAGGTCTAAACGTGCAATTTTTATCTTAATTTGCTGCCTCATCTTTATGCTATATGTAAAATCTAATTACCGTTTTTCGGTGATTATTTTTTCTTCATTCAGCGCAAAAAGGGCTATGTTTCTGCCCTGACACTCATCTCGCACACCCCGAAAGTTGTCCGGTTTTTAGGGGTTATATTCCGCTATAGTATGGCGGAGCCTTTATCGCGGTATGGTTAAGCCCTATCCGCCACACGAATGAGCCTTATCGGCTCTGCGGTTAAGCCCTCTCCACACTGCCGTTCGATATGTAATCGTAGGCGGAAGCATTGAGGGCATCGGGGCAGTATTTTGAAACACTCTGATTATCAGTCTATTATAAATTTCTATATTTTCGCGTTTTTCAGACTGAGCGCATGTTTGTTTTTGAATACGCAAATTTTGAAGGGGTGTTTGTAAAAATAAATACGACTGTTTAAAACCTTATCACCTAATGTAATATGATGTTCATAACCTCTGATAATACGCAAAGTGATACAATACGATGCTGCAATTTGGAAACATTGGTTAAGGAGAATGTCCGTTGCAAACGAAGGTTGGCTGTTGTCTGTTTGTGAGGCTTCGACAGCACTATCATTTCATCTTGTTTTGTCAGCTATCCCTTTATGTTCGGTCGGGTATTGTGCCACTTTGTCAGCCGATGCTCTAATGGCATGCCGTTTGTAAAATAATAGGCGGACAGACGTGTCCGGAACTTACGTTGATAAATAACAAATAAAATAAAAGATATAAATTATGGGAAAGATTATTGGAATCGATTTAGGAACTACAAATAGTTGCGTTGCCGTATTTGAGGGCAACGAGCCGGTAGTAATTACCAACTCGGAGGGAAAGCGCACAACACCTTCGGTGATTGGTTTTGTGAAAGATGGTGAGCGCAAGGTTGGCGACCCTGCAAAGCGTCAGGCTGTGACCAATCCTACCAACACCGTTTATTCTATTAAGCGTTTTATGGGTGAAACCTACGAGCAGAGCCGCAAGGAGGCCGAGCGCGTACCTTATAAAGTAATCAACGATAACGGTTACCCCAAGGTAGACATCGAGGGCGCTGCACATCCTTACACCCCACAGGAAATTTCTGCGATGGTGTTGCAGAAGATGAAAAAGACAGCGGAGGATTATCTCGGTCAGGAAGTGACCGATGCGGTGATCACCGTTCCTGCCTATTTCTCTGACTCTCAACGTCAGGCCACGAAAGAGGCTGGCCAGATTGCAGGTCTCAACGTGCAGCGCATTGTGAACGAGCCTACGGCTGCAGCCCTGGCTTACGGTGTGGACAAGGCTCATAAGGATATGAAGATTGCCGTGTTCGACCTTGGAGGCGGTACGTTCGATATTTCCATCCTTGAATTTGGTGGCGGTGTGTTCGAGGTGTTGGCTACCAATGGTGATACCCACCTTGGTGGTGACGACTTCGATCAGGTGATTATCGACTGGTTGGCCAATGATTTCCAGAGCAACGAGGGTATCGACCTCCGCAAGGACCCGATGGCTATGCAGCGCCTGAAGGAAGCTGCTGAGAAAGCAAAGATTGAACTGTCGTCTACCACAACGACCGAAATCAACCTGCCCTATATCTCTGCGGAGGGTGGCGTGCCCAAACACTTGGTAAAGACTTTGACGCGTGCTCAGTTTGAGCAGTTGGCTCACGAGCAGATTCAGAAGTGTCTCATTCCTTGCCAGAACGCCATGCGGGATGCAGGTTTGCAGCCTTCAGATATTGACGAAGTAATTCTCGTGGGTGGCTCAAGTCGTGTTCCTGCTGTGCAGGCATTGGTGAAAGATTATTTTGGCAAGGAGCCTTCAAAGGGTGTGAATCCTGACGAGGTGGTAGCCGTAGGTGCATCTATTCAGGGAGCCATCCTGAACAAGGAAAGCGGTGCAGGCGATATTGTCCTCTTGGACGTAACTCCATTGACGCTTGGTATCGAGACGATGGGTGGAGTGATGACGAAGCTGATAGATGCCAACTCAACCATTCCTTGCAAGAAGAGTGAAACATTCTCTACCGCTGTAGACAACCAGACAGCCGTGACCATTCATGTGCTGCAGGGTGAGCGTCCTATGGCTGCTCAGAACAAGAGCATCGGCCAGTTCAACCTTGAGGGTATTGCCCCCGCTCGTCGTGGTGTGCCACAGATTGAGGTAACGTTCGATATTGACGCTAACGGTATTCTGAATGTGAGCGCCAAGGATAAGGCAACGGGCAAGGAACAGAAAATTCGTATCGAGGCTTCGTCCGGATTGAGCGAGGAAGAAATCGAGCGCATGCGTAATGAGGCCAAAGCCAATGAGGATGCCGATAAGAAGGAGCGTGAGAAGGTGGACAAGATGAATCAGGCCGACTCTATGATTTTCACTACGGAGAACTTCCTGAAGGATAATGCCGACAAGATTCCGGCTGATCAGAAACCTGCCATCGAGTCTGCTCTCCAGCAACTCAAGGATGCTCACAAGTCGGGTGATGTGGCTGCCATAGATACCGCAACCGCAGCCTTGAATCAGGCTGTTCAGGCCGCCAGTGCCCAGATGTATCAAGGTGGACAAGCCGGACCTCAGCCCGGCGCACAGGACAGTGCATATCAGGGCTTCCAAGGTGGTGCCGGCGCACAGAGTGGGCAAGACCAGACCAACAAAGACGACATTCAAGATGCCGACTTTGA
>CALKIW010000169.1 GCA_937995875.1 uncultured Bacteroidales bacterium
ATAATTATGACTTGTACTTCTTAGGAAACATCCCGACTATCTTGCCGAACAGCCAACTGTGAATTGCGACGAGTGGATAACCCTGCGAATAATCGTGAATTGCACTCACACCACACAGCCAACTGTGAATTGCGACGAGTTGATAACCCTGCGAATAATCGTGAATTGCACTCACACCACACAGCCAACTGTGAATTGCGACGAGTTGATAACCCTGCGAATAATCGTGAATTGCACTTCCGGATGGCCAATTTTGAATTTTGACGAGGTGATGAGCTTGCGAATAATTTTGAATTATGATTTATCACCCCGCACGGCCAATTATGAATTATGAATTATGCATTATGAATTACTTAATCTTGTCCACCATATTGAACAGTCGGTTCCAGCGTATGCCGGAGAAGCCGTGACGGTCGGGGTCGGAGCTCCACCAAATAAAGATGGGCTTGCCCACGATATGGTCTTCGGGCACAAAGCCCCAGTAGCGCGAGTCGGCCGAGTTATGGCGGTTGTCGCCCATCATCCAATAGTAGTCCATCTTAAAGGTGTAGCTGTGGGACAGTTTGCCGTTGATATAGATTTGTCCGTTCTTCACCTCCAGGTTGTTGTCTTCGTAAACCCGGATGGGACGCTCATAAACAGCGATGTTGTCCAATGTCAGCTGTATGGTAGCCCCCTTCTTTGGAATCCAGATTGGGCCGTAGTTGTCTCGCGTCCAACCCGTAACACTGTTCAGGGGGTAGAGGTCTCCGGTCGGGGCATCGGCGTTGATGCGAATGCTCTCCACCAAGTCCTTGCGAGCTTTGAGAGCCTTTACAGCAGCCTTGGTGAGGGGCATGTAACCCTCTTGATTCAGACTCGACAAGTCTTCCATCGAAATACCCAACTCCTTCATCACGTCGTCGGGAATCGCCTGACGGAGCTTCACATAGTAAGTGTACTGCACATTGTCAGGCTCCTTGTTGGCCTTACCATCCAGATATACAATGCGATTCTTGATCTGCAGCGTCTGTCCCGGCAGGCCCACACATCGCTTCACATAGTTTTCACGACGATCGGCAGGACGATGATCTATAGATCCGTATTCGTTGGGATTGCTGAGAATATAGTTTCGCCCAATCGCGTACACGTGTTTAAAATAGTTAAGTTGCTCCTGTTTGTTCAGATTGGCAGGATCTACCGTTTGCACAGCCTGCTGCTGGAATATCTGTTCGCCAAAGCTGTAGACCATTGCGTAATAGTCGGCAGCCTGATAGCGCTGCTCGGTCACGATGGTATCGCCGGTGGGATAGTTGAACACCACGATGTCGTTGAGCTGTACCTTGCCCAATCCTTTGACACGGCGATAGTCCCAGTGGGGAAACTCTATGTAGCTTTTGGTGTTGATGATCGGCATGGTATGCTGCGTGAGCGGCATCGTGAGCGGTGTCTGCGGAATGCGTGGACCGTAACTCAGTTTGCTCACAAAAAGGTAATCGCCCGTGAGCAAACTCTTTTCCAACGAACTGGAAGGGATGACATAGTTCTGGAAGAAGAATAGATTGATGAAATAAACCGCCACGAGGGCAAACACCAACGCATCTACCCAACTCATGACAAAGCGCACGGGACCCTCTGCAGTCTTCCACCACTGCCACTTAATCTTCTTTGTAATATAGACGTCGAAGATGAAGGGCACGACGATTAACCCCAGCCAGCTCTTCACCCAAAGAAGGAATAACAAGTAAAGCACAAGCACAACGATGAACTTGGCCCACTGTTTGGTCATATTGAGATTCTCTTTTTCCTTATCAATCATAATTGTTTGTCGAAAGTATTGGTTGTTTTGTCGGACTATCCGGACCGGCCAAACCAGTCTGACTTGCCCGACAATCCGCCGCTAATTAAAACTTAAACAAGTCGCTGGTGGTCAAAAGGCCGGTATGGTCCTTTGTGTATTCGGCCGCCAGCACAGCTCCCAAGGCAAACCCCTTACGCGAGTGAGCATCGTGGGTAATCGTTATCCGGTCGGCTTCAGAGTCGTAGGTAACACTGTGAATACCCGGTACCTCCTCGTGGCGAACGCTGTTTACGAGCAATTCGTCGGCCTTATGGTCTGCCGACCCCTCTACGCGGCCATCGTCCCAAGTAGTTGTGCCGAGCTTCCAATTAGCCTTGCGGTCTATGTTGTCCACAATTTCCTCAGCCAAGGTGATGGCTGTTCCCGATGGCGCATCGAGTTTGTGGATATGATGCACCTCCTCCATCTCCACATCGTATTGTGGAAAACGATTCATGATTCGGGCCAAATATCTGTTCACTGCGGAGAATATGGCCACGCCTATCGAGAAGTTGGATGCCCAGAAAAGCGTCTGTTTGCCGTCGCGTGTCATCTCCTCGACTTCGGCCCGATGGTCTTTCATCCATCCCGTAGAGCCACTCACCACCTTCACATTGTGTTTGAAGGCACGCTGATAATTGCTGAAAGCTGCTGTGGGATTAGTAAATTCTATGGCAACATCGGCAGTCGCAAACTCCGGACTGTCAAAATCTTCCTGATTGTCTACATCAATTTTGCACACAATCCGGTGGCCACGCTCAAGGGCGATCTGCTCGATCATGTGCCCCATCTTACCGTAGCCGATTAAAGCTATCTTCATGTTTAATTCGAATTAAAA
>CALKIW010000170.1 GCA_937995875.1 uncultured Bacteroidales bacterium
TTCCACATGGAGTTTCGGAGGTCAAAACGGCGACAAACGGCGGCAAAAATCGGTGTTATAATACCTTGATTTTCAGCTAATAGATTTTAACAAACGAGATTTTCGCCTATTGGCGATTCGTCCTTTTCGGAGTATTTTTGTACCGCGATTGTACCACGCGAGAGGGGTCACACGGCACGACTTCCTTTCAGCAGCGTGCAACAGCTTTCAAGAGCGTGCAACAAATTTCTTCGATAATGGACCGTCAAATTAAACACAATTTAACAGGTCAGCCCGGCTATGACTGGGGCATGACCGACAAGCCTTTCCTCACCATCGGGGAAGTGGCGGACATCCTGCAAGTGAGCAGCCGGACAGTATATAATCTCATTTATAATGGCACTCTCCGGGCTTGCAGACTTACATACCACATCACAATCATCACCAAAGAGGATTTCTTTCTGATGATTAGAGAGACAACCTACTGCAAGCGGAGCGTGTCAATCTTCGCCAGGCAGGGTAAAAAGACAAAAAAGAAGATGAACGAAGATACACCGAACACCGAAAAAGACCTTTCCCAAAAGGAGGGAAAGAAGAAAGCGAAGTGCAGCCCGAAACGGCAGCTCATTCCGGCGGCTAACTACAAGCAGTCCGTGCGCGACACGTTCACGGACAAAGAGAGTGCCGGAGGCGACCTTTATACGATGGCTGAGATATGCCAGAAATACAATTATACCTACGGGCGATTTTACAATCTCCGTATGCGCTACTCGATACCCTGTGTCAAAGCCAATGCCACCAAGTGCTTCCCGAAAGCCGAGGTTGACAAGGCTATGGCTGAGGAAGCTGAACGGGTGGGAAGCAACCTGTCGGAGCTCTGGTATTCCTGTTTCGACATCATGCGCCTGTTCGGGCTGGGCAAGACCCAAGTCCGCAGGTTCGCGCTCACCCACGGGGTAAGGACGAAGCGCATCCACGGCAACCGCCTATACTACCTCAAAGCCGACTGGGACGAGGCACGGAAGGTGGCGGAGCGAAAGAGTGCAAGCACGAAAGCCAAGCGAGAGCCGGACAATGAATCAGACAACAATTAAAAATCACAACCGATATGACAAACATCTGCACGAAAGTAACGGTCAGGAAACGACCCATCAAGAACGGTCAGGTATCTCTTTACCTTGACTATTACCCGGCAGTGCGACATCCCAAGACTGGCAAGCCGACAAGACGGGAATATCTCGGCATATACATCTATGCCGACCCGAAAGACAAATTCGAGACAGAGTTCAACAAGACCATGCTCCGCAATGCCGAGCTTATCAAGTGCCGCAGAACCGAAGCCATCATCAACGAGGAGTACGGCTTTCTCGACCGCAACCGCGGCAAGGAGAGTTTCCTTGAGTATTTCCGTTCCAAGATGGCTGACGATGATAATTACCGTAACTGGAGCACCGCTTACAAGCACTTCGAGAAGTATTGTGGGGGAAGCTGCACCTTCGACAATCTGACGCTTGACTTATGCCAGGGGTTTCTCACCTATCTGCTGTCGCTCACAACTCCAACCAAGGGCAAGATGATGGCTTCCACCGCCAACAACAACCTTAACAAGCTGAAATGCGTCCTCCGCATCGCATACGAGGAGAAACGCATCAAGGAGAACATCGCCCCACGGTTGAAGCACGCCAAGGAGTCAAGCACGAAACGCGAGTTTCTGACACTTGAAGAGGTCAGGATGCTTGCCGCCACTCCCTGCGAGAAACCTGTTATACGGAGTGCCGCACTGTTCTCCTGCCTTACGGGTCTGCGCATCAGCGACATCATCCGTCTGCAATGGGAGAACATCATAAGAGGAGCTGACGGCGGCTGGTGCATGCACATCGTCACCAAGAAAACCAAGACGGAAGCCGTGCTGCCGCTGTCGGATGAAGCACTCGCACTGTGCGGCGAGCGCGGCGAGGGACAGGTGTTCAAGGGGCTGACGAAGACAATCCTTCCCCTCTATCTCAAGGACTGGATCAAGTCTGCCGGAATCACCAAGCACATCACGTTCCACGGGTTCAGGCACACATACGCGACCCTTCAGCTTGCCGCAGGAACAGACCTTTATACCATTTCAAAGATGCTCACGCACAGCAATGTCGGCACAACACAGGTCTATGCCGATGTGGTGAACGACCTCAAGCGCAAGGCATCCGAACAGATTACACTCAAATGAAAACCAACACATATATAATATGGACAACATAACATTCGACCAACTGCCGCAGGCGGTTTCCATGCTGATTGAAAAGGTGGGACTGCTCACTGAACGTGTGGAGAAATTCCTGTGTGACGCACCCTCGCAGCATGGCGAGGCACACACCTTGCTTTCTTTGAACGAGGTTGCAAAGCTACTCGGAAAATCCGCGTCAACCATCTATGCCATGACATCCGACAAACGTATTCCGTACCACAAGCGGGGTAACAAACTCTACTTCTTCGAGGATGAAGTCATCGCTTGGATCAAACAAGGAGGCACATCGGGAGTAGCCAACGAGAGTGATATTGAAAGACGGCTTGAAGAACTGCGCAACGGCAAGAATCGGAAGCCGGGAGCGTTGACGGACGGCAACAGCCGGATGTCCGCAGTAGCACCATAATGTCACAGACCATGAGCAACGAGATACAGAACATACACTATTGCACCATCCTTTCTGCCGGACAGTGGGATTTTCTTTTGGAAGGCAGGTTTTCCCCTCTCAGGCAAAAGTGCCTCTTCCGTCTGATGAATGGTGCTGTGCGGACAAGAACCGCCTATAAAATCAAGGGCATTGATATTGTGCTGGAGGTGGGACAGGTGGCGGCTTCCGATGTGGAGCTTGCGGAGTTTTTGGACTGCAACCGTAAGACGGTCGGCAAGCTAATCGCCAGATTCAACCGCCTCGGTATGCTGACCACCCGAACCAACAACCGCACTTCCGTTCATTCCCTGCATTTTCTCACTGGCTGGTATGTCGGAGGTGTCCTTATCACCAATCCCCATTATGTCAGACCTTCGGCTACCGCCAAAGGACAGACAGGCGATGTGCGGACACCTGTTTCCGACAGTCTGCCATCAGGGGATGAACTGGAAGCCGCAGCCGTTGACTGCCACACAAGAGGGAAGGAAACGGACAGCCAGGCGACAGGCGCGGCATCCCTTTATTCTTCTTATTCTTCCCTCCTTTTGTCAGACAGTTCCAATCCGTCAGCCGATGTGCATGACGGCGACTGCCACAATCCGCCGTCCGATATGTTCATGGCGGACACAGCCGCAAATCGGCATATCATAGATAGTGGCGACATGGCATCCGGCGGAAACGGCGCAGGGAGCTACAGCGAGGCGCAGGACGGCACGGATGGCGGCGAGGTTACTCCGGCATAGGCTCGGCAGGTCGGGAAGCATAGGGAGCGTTTTTGAGCGGTACTCCGTTGTCGTGGGGTGACTGACTGGGCTTGTCCAGATATAGCCCACTATAACTACACGCTTCGCTTCCGTAGTTGTGGGCTCTCCCGAGGGGCTGGGCTTTGCCCCGTCCCACTTATGGCTCTGCCCTAAGAACCCGGTCGGAGGCTTTCAGTCCCCAACACCCCTGACCAAAGAGTGACCCTCTCTTTGGAAACTCCGCTCAGAGGTCTCTACCCCTGAGAACCCCGAGCAGGAAGTGACCCTCTCCCTGCACCCTCCGATTAAGGCTCCGCCCTAATGACCCTTTCCCTATTGTAAATCTGTAAACATCATCATGCCTATGGCACAGAAGACATCAATCAACATCAAGCCCTGCAACATCGGAAGCAGCGAGGCGCACAACAGGCGGACAGCGGAATACCTCGCACATATCGGCAAGGAAAAGTTCTATGTCCGCACTGACCTCATGGCGGCAAACGAGACATGGGTAGCACCTGATTTCGGCGGCACTTCGCTGTCGGAACGCTACAATCAGATAGCCGCGATGGTAAAGGAAAAGACAGGTCGGGCGATGCAGACCAAAGACCGTGAACGTGTGAACAAGAAGACCGGGAAGGTGACCGTCGTGCGCGGCAGCACTCCGCTCAAAGAGGGTGTCGTGGTAATCAAGAATGATACCACTTTGGAGCAGTTGCAGCATTTTTGTGAGGTGTGCAAGGAGCGGTGGGGAATCACGGCACTGCAAATCTTCATCCACCGTGACGAGGGGCATTACGGCACTCCCGGAGATACCGCCACATGGAAACCAAACCTTCACGCCCATATCGTATGGGACTGGATGAACCACGACACCGGGAAATCCTGCAAACTGGACGAGAAAGCCATGAGCGATATGCAGACGCTTTTGGCTGAGTGTCTTGACATGGAAAGGGGCAGCTCAAAGGAGCTGACGGGAAAGGAGCATCTTGAACGCGCTGACTTCATTCTTGCCAAGCAGAAGCAGGAAGCCGAACAGGTAAAGGCGGAAAAGGAAGTAGCCGAAGCCGACAGGGATGCCGCGATCCGTGAGACGGACAATGCCAAATCCGAACATGAAAAACTCCAGATCAGGAACGAGGAGAAGCAGCGGCGCAGCGAGGAACTTGACAGCGAAATCGCCGAAAAGGAGGAACGTGCGAGAGAGGTTGACAGGGAGAATACGGACAGCATAAAGTCCGGCATCGCCAACCTTTTCGGCAAGGGCAAGTACGCAGCCATCGAGCAGGAGAACGAGAGACTGAAAGCCGAGAACGAACATATCAAAGAATCGTTCCCCGATGAAGTCAGGAAAGAGGTGGCGAAGCGGACAAAGGCACTGACCGAGGCGAAGCGGACGGTCGAACTGGAGCGAGACAGTGCTATGGCAATCGCTGACACTTATGAATCCGAGAGGGACACGGCTCTGCGGCAGCTCCGGGAGCAGAAGACCGGGGAGCAGCACCGCATTAGCATGGCGGTGAGCCGGGCAACGGCGGAGAAGGACAAGACCATAAGACAGTTGCAAGGTGCGCTGAAATCGAGCCGGGATATTCTGAATATCATCGCCGATATTCTCTACAAGGCAAGCGAGGTGTTCAGGCGAGCCATTGAAGCGATTATCCATTTCGCCACGGAACGGCACAAGTCAATCTTCTCTCCCTCCGAAGCCGCCGACATCAAGAGCGTCATGCAGAGCTACGGCGAAACCATCGAGCAGCGGAAAGCGGTCGGCACATGGCTCTGTGACTATGCGGAACACCGACAGCCCTTTGATGAAATAAAACATCGCCATACACTCAACGAGGTTGGCGATGTCGCGGAAGGTCGGTATGATTGGAAGATTGATAGAGGGCGAGGTGGAATCCTAAGATAGATTTTCACTTTTGAGGGTTGAATGTGTCAGATATTTGCTTTGCAACCCTGTTTATTGCTCCTTTTATATCATGCGAAGCTCCTGCAACCCCAAGAGAGGAATATGCGCCTTTGCATGATGCTACAGGACGCCCTGTATTATAGTCTATAAAATTGACTGTAACAATAGTCTCTTCGGGTTGCACGTTTATACAGGAAGCACAAAACGAGAAAGGAAGAAAAAGAGAGTAATTGATTGATAATGAGAAGTAATTGGCTTTGAATGTCTTTGGTTGCCGAGTGGGTGAAATGCAGTTTTTAGCGGATAAAAGCAAACATTCCGTTTCTATCCCGTTACCCATTTTAGGCGGAGCAAAACACAGCAGTTGAGTGTCTTTAAGTGGCTGACTATAACGCTGTTTGTCTTCGGTTTACATTGTTCAAATAAG
>CALKIW010000171.1 GCA_937995875.1 uncultured Bacteroidales bacterium
ATAACTTTTTTATTTCACTTATAAAGGCATTATATTATAAAATCAAATATAAATGAAGATAGGTTACATCATAGAATCTTCGTATAATTCCGGAGGTATGGAAAGAATGTTGTCTGTTATGGCAAATGCAATGAGTTTGCATCATGATATATCTGTAATTACAGCGTTCAACAATGGTCGTAAAGATTTTTTTCCACTTAACCCTTCTGTTTCCCGTCATGATTTTTGTATTGATAGTAAATTGTATAGCAGAGGATCAGTTTTAAAGAAAACATATAAGAACACCCTAACGTTGTATTTGAAAAAAAACCATTTTGATATAATTGTTTCAATGGGAAGTATGGAAATGTTTTTTCTGCACTCTATCAATGACAACTCTACAAAAATAATATGGTTTCATTTTGCACTTAATAGATTTATATTTAATGCACCATTTAGGAAGTTAACTTATTTACATAAGGTTATTGGAAAACTGCAACAGTATAGAGTTATTTATCATGCAAAAAAATACGATAAGATAGTTGTTTTATCAAAATCTGATCTGAAAGATTGGAGAAAATTCACAAAGAATGTAACTTTTATTTACAACCCCATAACGATTCTTCCTGATAATTTTAAACCTTCATATGATAAAAAAAGTGTTATTGCTGTTGGACGATTGAGTTATGAAAAAGGATTTGACTATTTGATAGATGCGTGGAAATTAGTAAATCAAAAATTTCCAGATTGGTCTTTAAATATATATGGTGAAGGACCTATGAAAGATGAATTAAGTAAACAAATAGTGTCTAATAAACTCTCTAATGTAGTTTTTCTTAAAGGTAGATGTAATGAAATAGAGAAACAATATGTATCACACTCATTGTTTGTTTTAAGCTCAAGATACGAAGGTTTTGGCTTAGTTTTATTAGAAGCTTCTGCCTGTGGATTACCTATGGTGTCGTATAATTGTAAACAAGGCCCCTCTGAGATTATTGAGCATAACAAGAATGGATTATTAGTAAATCCTGTTGGTGATATCGTGGAGTTGGCTAAGAATATTTGCTTCTTATTAGGGAATGAAGACAAAAGAGAAATAATGGGAAAACAAGCAAAG
The DNA here is from genome assembly GCA_937995875.1 of uncultured Bacteroidales bacterium. GTDB lineage: Bacteria > Bacteroidota > Bacteroidia > Bacteroidales > Bacteroidaceae > Prevotella. The sequence goes on from CALKIW010000171.1 coordinate 1,097, forward strand.
AAAATGTCAATGCGTTTTTCTTTAGAAAGCATACTTCCTAAGTGGTTAAATTTATTTGAAGAAATAAGTGATAATGAAAGTAACTCTAATTTCTCTATCAGTTCCTACCTTTAACAATGTAAGGGCTGCCAGTGCCTTGCCCTATCATTTAATCATGGGGGCAAGAGAAACTGTAAACATTGATTTTGAGATATACAGCTATAATATCAATGGTATAGACGATTTAGGGATAGCAGAAATAGAACGGGAACTGAATGTCAAAATTCATTTACTGCAAAAACCATCGTGGATGATATGGATGTTTCGATTGCATTTGGGCATATTGCGCGTTCTTTTGAAATATCCATATTTATCATACCTTCGAGTACCGGAGGAGATAATCAGAGAAATCAAATCGTCCAATCCTGACATCATTTGGATATACGGAGAGGAAATAGCTGGGATTGCCAAAAAATTCAAGGGATTTAAGCGCGTTGTTACCATGCCCGATTGTGAGTCGATGTTTTATTACAGAATGCTGCGACAACGTTGGGCTACTAAACGGCTAAGCCAGATATTGAGATATGCCTTTGCCTACTGGCAATACAGGTCTATGGAGCGTCGTAATTGCCACGCCAATGTTATCTATCATTTCGTTGGGGAGGCGGATGCGGAGTTCTTCAAAAATATTAATCCAAGTTCAAAGGCAATATTTCTGCGACACCCGCTTTATGCCTACAATGAATTGAAAAAGATAGCATTCTCCGAGCCGAAAATTAAATTGTTGTTTGCCGGGAGGTATGATTTCTATTGTCAGCATGGCAGCGATGAATTGTTAGATGCCATGTTAGGGCGAAAGCAGGATTTGACTAATAATTCCGAGATAACGTTCTTGGGAAAAGGATGGGAAACATGGAATAAAAGATTAAAAACAGCAGGCTTTGTATCTTCTCATATCAAGTTTGCACCCGATTATATAGAGGAATTGCAGAAACATGATAT
>CALKIW010000172.1 GCA_937995875.1 uncultured Bacteroidales bacterium
CAATTTCTCTGTTTTCAAAGACCGATTAAAGGCTGCGGGAATGTTCGATCAGGCTGAAGACTTTCATCGAAGCAGCTATAACTGGAGCAAATTGCTGTACAAGGCCGACATCGAAATGGACCTTCGCACGCGCAATATGGCCGGATTCCAACTGCTTGACCTGCAAGATTATCCGGGTCAGGGAAGTGCTTTTGTGGGATTATTGGATGCTTTCATGGAGCCCAAAGCCGACAAAGACATCAAGATGTTTTGGAGACAGTTCTGCAATGACGTAGTTCCGATGTTTGTTTCAGACCGTCTGACATTCGCTTCCAACGATTCATTGGCCCTGAATTTCCAAATAGCCAACTACAGCGGAGGAAATCTTGACAGGCAGAAACTGCAATGGCAATTGACCTTGCCGGGGCATGAGGCCCAAGCGGAAGTCCGTCTTGCTCAGGGAGACATGCTTATACCATCGGGAGAAGGCTTGATAACGCTGTGTGGAACAAGGCGTTCTATCCCCATGTCCACAGTGATTTCCCAGCTGGAAAAGATAAGTAACAACACTGCTTGGAAACTGAATCTTCGTGTCTCCGTCGGTGAACAATACGCCAACAGTTATGACCTTTGGATATACAAAGACGTGGATTTGCAGGCCCACGACATTCTGATTGTGCGCGATCTCTCTGAGGAGGTCAAGCGGAAATTATCGGATGGCGCCAAAGTTTTATGGATGCCCGACTCCGCCCAGATGCGCGGCAACACGGTAGGAGGGCTGTTTCAGACCGACTATTGGAACTACAGAATGTTTAAAACGATTTGCGACGGCAAGAAAGTATCACCCTCTCCCGGTACGCTCGGCCTGCTGACCAATCCCCAACACGCTATATTCTCCGGTTTTCCAACAGACGAACACACCAACTGGCAATGGTTTCCAATCATCAAAGCCAGCCATCCCGTGATATTAGACCGGCTGCCACAAGCCTACCGCCCAATCATACAGGTGATTGACAATGTTGAGCGCAATCACAAATTAGGACTGGCCTGTGAGTTTAAAGTTGGGTTGGGAAAATTGCTTTTGGTGATGAGCGACCTCGATAAAGCTGCCAAACATCCTGAAGGCAGAGCGTTCTTCCACAGTGTGCTAACCTATATGAACGGCCCGTTGTTTAATCCAAGCTACGAGATCGACATCGAAAATTTGACGGATGCCTTAACCCAACCGCAATCAGAAACACAGATGCGAGACCTCCACAACATCTCAAACTATTGACATCTCGTATCGTTCTTCATGCAACGTGGTCACTGCGACATTGCCTTCTTTTGTCGCAGATTGTGCATTTTTTGAGAAAAGTTGTATTGGATATGTGCTTATGGCATTTCCGCCTTTTGTCGCAGACAACTTCTCTCTATCGACTTCAACAATCAGGCATCCTGCAAAATAGGGTGCCTGATTTGTAATTTTCCATGATTTGCTCCGTTATTACCATGAAGAATGCTGCCTGCTGGCGCAGGCTCCAACCCCACACGGCAAGTCTGACGCAGCCCATTTTATATCAAATCATTACCAAACCGACTTGAAAAAGCTCTTTACCATCATCTGTCTGCTCACGGCCACGCTCTGCCTCATGGCTTTGCCCATGTCGCACCACCAATTTCTTTTCGACCATCTCGACCGGGAAGACGGCATGGATGAACAGCGCGTCTTCTCTATCATAGAAGGTGATGACGGGGCCATATGGATTGCCACCAAGAATGGCGTGAAGCGTTACAATGGGCATAGCATAGGCAACTACGACCTGCCTGCGGCCATGCGGGTGAGCGATGCCAGCGGCAGGATGTTCAAGATGCACAAGAGCGGCAGCCGCCTGTTTACCTTTGACAATACGGGGAAGATTTTTGAATACCATCCACTCACCGATCAATTCCGTCTGTTTCTTAACCTTCAAGACATCTTCGAAGGCGAAATTTTACTCAACCACATCTGTCTCGACCGCCAGAAACACCTTTGGCTGGCGATGGGCAACGGTCTATACCTGCTTGATTCTTCACATACTCCCATCACCCTTATTGCCCAAACCTACGTCAATACCATTTTTGATGACGGCAATGTGAAGTTCGTCGGCACCAATTCAGGAGTTTATTCATTCAACACCACACAAACCATCGCATCCAAAGGCAGGCACACCGCAACGTCCAACTACCGTCCAACGCCCATCGCACAGCATCCTATCCCCATCGAAAGTCTCTACTACGACGACACAACCGGTCTCTTATGGCTGGGCACTTTCAACAGCGGCGTTCAGTTCATCGACATGAAATCCCACCGCATCGTGCCCTCTCCGCTCAACACTTTCACCTAAAATCCCGTGCGTCGAATCACTCCGCTCAACGCCGAATCCATGCTGTTAGGCGTGGATGGAGGCGGCATCTGGCTGGGCACCGACATTGGTATGAGCATCCTCTCGCCCGACGGGCAATGGCATCACGGCCTGACGGGAAAGGTTGTACTGTCTTTCTGCGAATGTACCGACGGCACCATACTCGCCGGAACCTATGGAGCGGGAGTATATGCCGTGCGCCCCGACGGCAGTTCACGGCTCGCCTATGGCACCGAAAAGCGTAATTTGACCACCAACTACGTCTTCAGTCTCTTTGTCGATCGAGCCGGCAGCGTGTGGATAGGCTGTCTCGACGGTCCGCTCATCGAGCTTTCCGCTCACGGCAGACGGGAGTTCAATATCTCCCAAGTGCAAGCCATCACCTCCGCGCCCAGTGGTCACATTGCCGTAGGTACTGCCAACGGCTTGTATCTCATCGACCCCACCACCCATCAATACACCCGTCATTTTCAAGGCTACGCATTCGAAGGCACGAATGTGAACTCCTTTATCCAAGCCATACTCTTTATCGACGACAACCATGTATGGCTCGGCACCGACGGCGGCGGTATCTACATCTACGACATCCCCAACCGCCAATTTCAAGAACTCACCATCAGTCAGGGACTGCCCTCCAACTATGTCTACGCCCTCGAATTCGACGGTTTGGGGCGAATTTGGGCCTCCACCGACAAGGGACTGGTCTATCTCGTGCCCGACAAGCAGCCCAAAGTGGTCAATGTGAACTTCATAGCCGGTCTGGAACGCGAATACAGACGCCAGTCCATGACCAACTTATCAGACGGCACCCTCATCTTCGGCGCCACCAACGGAGCCGTCATCATCAACCCAAAACTCATCGGCGAGCTCAACTACAAAGCCCCACTCCGCTTTCACGGCATCAGTATTTTGGGACAAGAGCCCCTCGACTCCACCCTCCGGCACCACCTCTACACCATGCTGGCCGACAAAAACATGAAGCTGAGCTACAGTCAGAACAGCTTCGACATCACCTTTGAGAGCATCAACTATCCTTATCAAAACGACATCATCTACGAATATCAGCTGGAAGGCAGCAACCCCGAATGGGTGCGTCTGGGCAACAGTCAGACCATCCACCTCACCCGACTTTCGTCCGGAAACTATCAGCTCCACGTGAGAAGCATCAGCCGCAACGGCGGAAAGGTGCTCGACACGCAGACCCTGAAAATCCACATCGCCGCCCCCTGGTGGAACAGTTGGTGGGCCTGGTGCATCTATCTGCTGCTCGCGGGCAGCATGGGTTATCTGCTGTGGAGACGCTACCAGAGTATGCTGTAGAGTCGATATTTCAACGAGAAAACGGCATTTTTCATCAACACCGCCCACGATATTCGCACACCGCTCACCCTCGTGCTCGCCCCGCTCGACGATATGGCTGCCGACGAATCGCTGTCGCCCACCAGCCGAAACTATCTGGACATGGCCCGCAAAAACGGTGAGAAGCTGCGCCGGAAAATCAGTGGACTGTTGGATTTCCAACAAGCCGAGCATTTAGGCATCAATCTCCACGTGGAAGAACTGAATCTCAGGACACTGCTTGAGGGCGAAATCGAGAAATTTGAGGTTGCCGCACGCCAAAAAAATCAGACGCTGCAACTGCTCGAATGTCCTGAAAACACCACTGTGTGGCTCGACCCTTTCATGGCCGACAGCATTTTCGAAAACCTTATATCGAACGCCATCAAATACACGCCCGACGGGGGCAGCATCACCCTGAAAGCCACCGAACACGACGACAACATCAAGATTGAGGTGCGCGACACAGGAATCGGCATACCCAAAGCGGCATCGGGGCGGCTCTTCCAAGATTTCTACAGAGCCGACAACGCCCGCAAATCCAAGCAGCAGGGCACGGGCATCGGACTGATGCTTGTGCGCCGATTCATACATCTGCACCAAGCCTCCCTATCCTACACCAGCAGAGAGGGCAAGGGCACCACCTTTGTCATCACCCTCAAGAAAGGCAACTCGCATCTGAACAAATGGATAGGCTCTGAATCTCGCGAGGCGACGCCCGAACAACGTCCAACATCGGCTACCGCCCCGAAGGTCATCGCACCACAGACCACAGCCCCAAACGCCCGGAAAGACACGCTGCTCTTTGTAGACGACAACGAAGAACTGCGCACCTATATAGCCACCGTCTTCGCCAACCACTACAGGGTGGTGACGGCAGACAGTGCCGAAGCAGCACTCAACTATCTGGAAACCGACACTTGCGACATCATGGTGTCCGACGTGATGATGCCCGGCATGCAGGGCGACGAACTTTGCCACAGGCTTAAGAGCGACCGGCAGACCTCGTGGATACCCATTATCCTGCTCACGGCCAAAGCCGGACGCAGCTTCATGATTGAGGGATTGGAACTGGGAGCCGACGACTATATTGAAAAACCTTTCGACTCCGGTGTGCTGCGAAGCAAGATAAATAGCATTCTCACCAACCGGAAACGGCTGCAGGCCTACTATATGGAGCAATCGAGGAAGCTCGCCAACCTTCCGCAGGACGACGCCCGCCCGCAGCCGGCTCCCACCGACAATCATGCCGCCGGCTCCTCAACAGCCACCCCATCATCGACCTCAACGGAAGACGCAATCGACACGGCAGGAAAAGAATTTGTGGAGCAGGCCACACAACTGATTCTCGACAACCTGCAAAACAGTGATTTCAACGTCGCCACCCTGTGCATGGAAATGGCCATGAGCCGCACCCTGTTCTACGGCAAACTGAAATCGTACACGGGCACGGCTCCACAAGATTTCATACGCACCATTCGTCTGGAGCGGGCGGCAGCCTTGCTCAGGCAAGGGGCAACCGTAAGCGAAACGGCCGCAAAGACAGGGTTTGTCAATTCCAAACATTTCAGCACCGTATTTCGCAAACAGTTTGGCACACCGCCAAGCCAGTATCAACAGCAGTAGCTTCGTCGAGCCTTCACCACGCGCCCTCCACACCTCGTTGCAGCCCCCTGCCGGCCACGGTCGCTTCTACAATGGGCATCGCGATGTGTGGCAAGCGTGGCCGTGACGACTGTTCAAGCATTGTCTGCCGCTTGTCTTCTCATATCGGCACCCTCAACAAACCTATTGAAAAATACTGACAAAGTGTATTCTATTTTTCGCGTATTTGAAACCATCGACGCTTTATTTTTAAATACGCGAAAAATGAGACCTTTTCGCAACTTCTTCATACACAGAATGTTACAACCAAAGCGACCAATCCTTCTTTTCTCGACTGCCGAAACCTCCTGCCGTTAGATAGTAATCGCAATGCGAGAAAGCTTCAACGGCGATGCGAAAAGGCTGTAGACGCATCGCCGTTGAGCCTTAACCGCACAACCGTTGAATAGTTACCGCGGGCCCTACATGATTTTTTGGTGCTTCGATTAAGGCATACATAGACTGCAAGATAGTCTTTTTCGCGCTGAAACGAGCATGGAAAAAGGTCGGAAAATCGTCATATTTTATAACAAAATCACATATCAAAGCCCATTCTGACCGCTTCATCGCACACGTCGGCAATCGTAGTCGCAGAGGGCGGAAATGCCCCATTACAGTTAGAAATGATAGATTTCAAACCTTTAAAAACAGATTGCAAACCCTCCCTCTGACAAAAGTTGGCTATTTTTGCAGCAACCATTCTCGTGAAGAATACATTTAACCTATTGTAAAATAGATATAACCTATAATAATACGAAAATCAAAAGACCTAATTTTATGAAGAATTCCAAAAGTTCTTTAGCTTGTCTGCTGGCCATCGGGATATTGACACCCCTATGCAGTCAGTCGGTCAAAGCTTCTGCACCGGATATCAATGTGGTGCAACAGTCATCTTCTATAACCGGAACTGTCACCGACGGCACCGACCCGATAATCGGCGCCACCATCAAGGTGAAGGGCGACAAGGCCGGAGCAATTACAGATCTCGACGGTAAGTTTTCCATCAAAGTAAGGCCCGGCACCATGCTCGAAATAAGCTATGTGGGCTATATCACCACAGAGGTGAAAGCCCGTCAGGGCATGACTGTCGTGCTTAAGGAAGACAACAAGGCGCTCGACGAGGTAGTGGTGACCGCGTTGGGCATCAAGCGCGAACGCAAAGCATTGGGCTACGGCGTGGGCGAAGTGAAGGGCGAAGAACTGCAGAAGGCCAAGGAAACCAACGTAATCAATTCGCTGGCGGGAAAGGTGGCCGGACTGGTGGTGAGCCAGACGGCCGGCGGCGCATCGGGCTCCACACGCGTTATCCTGCGCGGTAGCACCGAGATGACAGGCAACAACCAGCCACTCTACGTGGTGGACGGTGTGCCTCTGGACAACACCAACTTCGGCAGCGCGGGCACCTACGGCGGTTACGACCTCGGCGACGGCATATCGAGCATCAACCCCGACGACATCGAGACCATGTCGGTGTTGAAGGGCCCGGCCGCATCGGCACTCTACGGAAGCCGGGCGGCTACAGATACAAGACTTCCGCAACAGGATGTACAACTTCGAACTGCTCGGACTCTACAGCAACTCGTGGGGGGACTTCGACTTCAACGGCACGATGGGAGGTAACATTTACAAGGTGAACAACGCCACTACCACCACCACTGCACAAAACATGGAAATACGCGATGTGGTGTCGTTGCTGAGCTTCAACGAAACGTCGATCCAACTGGGAAGCTACAGAAAACAAATCAACTCGCTCTACGGCAGTGTGAACTTGGGCTGGAAGCACATGTTGTACTTCGATGCTACACTGCGCGGCGACCAGAGTTCTACGCTCCCCACCAACAAGAACACCTACGTATATCCGTCGTTCTCAGGTAGCTGGGTGTTCTCAGAAGTGCTGAAAAACAACAAGGCCTTGCCCTACGGAAAACTGCGTATGTCGTGGGCACAGGTGGGCAGCGACACCAATCCCTATCAGCTTGCGCTGAACTACACCAAGAGCCGATACACCTATACGGGCTACCCCATGGGATTTATCAACAATTCAACCATCCCAAACAAGAATCTGAAGCCCACCCGCACCAACTCTTTTGAGATTGGAATCGAGACTAAATTCCTGCAAAACCGAATAAGTCTGGATTTCACCTACTACAACCAGAGGAGCAAAAACCAGATTATGGGCATGGCCACCAGCTGGACATCCGGATATACCTACCGCCTTATCAACGCGGGAGAGATAGACAACAACGGTATCGAAATACAGTTGGGCACACGCCCCATACAGACCAAGGATTTCTCGTGGGACGTGAACATCAACTTCGCCGAAAACTCCAACAAGGTGAAGGAACTGGTGGACGACATGAATTTGTTTGAATTGGAGCGCGCCTCGTGGTGTAACGTAGAAGTGGCTGCCGTTGTGGGCGAAAACTTCGGAAGCATCATCGGCCCCGACTATAAGCGCAACGAACAGGGGCAAATCCTCATCAACCCCAACACGGGGTTGCCGCTTTATGACAGCTCCAACCACATTCTGGGTAATGCCAGCTGGGACTGGACGGGCGGTTTGACCACGACACTGACCTACAAAAACCTGTCGCTCAGCGCCCTGTTCGACGTGAAAGTGGGCGCAGACCTCTACAGTATGTCGGCCCGTGCATCCTACGAGAGTGGCAAAACACCCCAGACGCTCGTTGGTCGAGAGGAGTGGTACAAGAGCGAAGAAGACCGCAAGGCTGCCGGTGTGGCCGAAGGGGCTGCCAACTGGAAAGCTACCGGCGGATTCATTGCGCCGGGTGTGATAGACAATGGCGACGGCACCTATCGTGAAAACGATATTTACGTGAATCCGGAAGCCTACTAGATGAGTGTCTGCCGCAATGCGCCGGGAGAGTTTGTGTACGACAACTCCTACGTGAAATGCCGCGAACTGACCCTTACCTACCGTTTCCCCAAGAGCCTGTTGGGCAAATGGGTGAACGATCTGAACGTTTCCTTTGTTGCAAGAAATCCGTTTATCGTGTGGAAAAACATTCCCAACATCGACCCGGACTCAAACTACAACAACACTACCGGAATGGGACTCGAATACGGATCTCTGCCCTCACGGAAAAGCTATGGTATCAATCTTAACGTAAAATTCTAAACAACGGAGAGACCCATAGTCACCATTGAATCAATCACATAAAACAGAACAAAATGAAACACAATATATATAAGAAGCTGAAAAAACACTTCAGAGCATGGGGAACGCGCCCTTTGACGATGGCTTGCGCCGGTCTGGGGCTCTGTATGCTGACCCTCTCGTCATGCAGCAGCGACGAAACAATGGAGTCGATGAATACCGACCCAACCAAAGCGGCATCGATAAATCCCAACGCGCAACTCACAACCGCCATGCTCCAAACCTATGGAGACCTCAACCAAGTAGAGATGTACCGCAACTATGTCTATGGTTTCACCCAACAGTTGATGGGGTGTTGGAACACCACTAACTACGGGGGAAGACACACGGCAGACGATATGCAAATGGCACGAATATGGACCACCTTCTACAATCAGGCCATTAAAAACATCGTTGATGCAGAATACGCGACACGTGAAGACAAGAGCCGGACAAACATCAATGCCGCACTCAACATCTACAAGGTGTATCTCATGTCGATAATCACCGACACCTATGGCGACGTGCCATACTCCGAAGCAGGTCTCGGCTTCATCAAGGGCATTGCAACTCCAAAGTTTGACACTCAGGAATCAATCTATTATGATTTCTTCAACAAGCTGGACACTGCCGCCATGCAGCTGGATGCTGCTGCCGACAAGCTGACGGGCGACGTCATTTATGCCGGCGACATAAGCAAATGGAAGAAGTTGGCCAACTCGTTACGGCTCCGTTATGCCATGCGCATATCCAATGTGGCACCCGATAAAGCCAAAGAGGAATTCATCAAAGCACTGAAAGCTGATGGGGGCATCATCGAAAATGCCGCCGACAACGCCCTCATCAAATACATGAACATCGCTTTCAGCTTTGGCTCTGAAAGGTATGAGGACTATCGTGGCAATGCAATGTCGCAACTGTTATTCGGTAACGACCCGGCCAACAATCCGAGTTATGTATGCGCCACCTTGTTCAACCAGATGCACGACACGGGCGATCCGCGCACCTTTATGATTTCCCGCTGCTACTGGGACAAGATGATGAGCTCCACAAACACCGACGGACGCATAGACCTTACAGACGAAATGATTACTCAAGAACGCCAATTCAACCCGAATATACCGGGTGCTTTCTCTTGGGATCCATGGCCAACGGGTTACGACAGCGACACGCTGACAGTGCTCGCAGCATCAAATCCTGCTATCGAAGCGCTGGGCATAACGGTCGATAGGGAAACAGAGCCGAAACTGGCCAATAACTTTCTGAAGAGCGATAACCCCGGAGTGGTGATGACTTCGGCCGAAGTGAAGTTCCTGTTGGCCGAGGCAACACTGAAAGGATGGCTGTCGGACAGAGGCACTGTGGCCGCTCTCTACAAGCAAGGCGTAAGAGAAGCCATTGACTTGCTGCACGATGCATACGGTTGTGAGGCCGTCGGCGACAATGCTTTCGACAAGTATATCGCTGCCAATGGCATCGGACACACAACAGAACAGGCCAAGAAGGCCATCAATATCCAGGCTTGGATACTCCACTTTACGAATCCTTCGGAGTGCTGGGCCAACCTTCGCCGATCGGGATACCCGCAACTTAAATCGCCCGCTGAATACGGATTTGGAGGAAGTTTGGTAGACGGGCAGCAAATTCCGGTGCGTTTGCGCTATCCCGTTTTAGAATCATCGTACAACAAGGCCAACTACGACG
>CALKIW010000173.1 GCA_937995875.1 uncultured Bacteroidales bacterium
AATACCGGATAAGGTCATCCCCGCTCAGTTGAGACGGGATCACCCTTGACATAGAGTCTTTCGCCTGGTCAAACAAACCTGCTACACTGAAGATATGAACGATCTCCATGATGCTCACATTATATTTCCGCACATCCTTCATTTTCCGGGCGATCTCTATGTTGCGATTCACATACTTGTAGGCGGAATCATATTTAAATGCAATATACTCCTGATACAAGTGCCTGTTGATCATAAACTCCTCCGCTTGGGAAAGCCCTTTCACCAAAAGACCGCTGCGTATCGCGTTGATGCGCATTTGCTTCTGAGTCGTAAGTTCCTCCTGCGAGTCAAGCAGAGAGTCCAATTTGGCAAAATAATAATCTTCGTCAAATTCTGACGCTCCTGACACAGAAAAGGATAACAAAAAAAACAGAATGAAAAATAAATGCCGAGCCATGAATACCGTTAGGGTTTTGATTGTGACAAAGATACTATAATATTTTCAGGAAATGATGAAATACAGACATTTTTACTTCTGCCACAAGTATTCTCCCGCTCCCATAAGATCACAATAAATCCTGCATTTCTCCTTGCACACCGTAGACATCCGTACAGTTTATGAGCCGTTTCATTTTCAACAGTATAACCAATCGACACAAGTTGCAGCCTCTGTGCGTTACGCTCGAACAAAAACACAAGCCTATGAAAACAAAAACAATCTGCTGAAAACCAACAGATTGCTTCTTAGATAATGTTGGGATACCAGGACTCGAACCTGGAATGACAGGACCAGAATCTGTAGTGTTACCATTACACCATATCCCAATACAGTCCACAATACATCTCTGAATTGCGAGTGCAAAGATAGACGTTTTTTTTGAATGTGCCAAAAAATCAAAGAACTTTTTTCGCAAAAGAATATTTATTTTAATATTTTGGCTTGTTGCACGTTCCGAAAGAGTTTTCATAAAGTCTGAAAACAGCTTTTACAAGGAGACACACGAAGCCCTGCAGAGAACTACTACACTGATATTTACTTCCTTAAAATAACAAATAATAACTTAAAAGACGCATTTTCTCAATTATTCAATGTAACTTTGCGCTATATATATACTTTATAAAGAAAAAGGTGTAACTATTTCAAGATTTTCAATGACAGAAACTGCAAAACTCATTAAAACCATTACCAAAGGCATTCAAGAAAAGAAAGGTCGAGAAATCACTATTGTAGACCTCAAACAAATAGAAGGGGCAATAACCGATTATTTTGTCATCTGTCAGGGAGGATCTCCCAGTCAGGTGGAGGCTATTGCCGAATCTGTGGGCACAATATGCTCCAAAGAAATGCACGAAAAGCCTGTGGGCGTCAACGGCTTGGGCAACAACCAATGGGTTGCCATTGATTTCGTAAACGTATTGGTACACATATTCCAGCCGGAAACACGTGCTTTTTATAATCTTGAAGAACTTTGGGAAGATGCTAAATTAACTAAAATACCCAACATTGACTAATCTTTGGCACATCGTTTGATGAGCAAGAGAATATAACAATCAAATATTCTACGATGGACAACAACAAAAGACAATCCCGAAATAATAACGACGACCAACCTAAGATGCCCAAGTTCAACATGAACTGGATATACATCATCATCGCGGTGTCGCTCGCATTGCTATTCTTTACCGGAAGCGGCGAATCTCTCGCTCAAGGATCCGGAACAAGCAAGGAAGTTCCCTATACGGATTTCAAGGCCTACATTGACAAGGGGTACGCCCAAAATGTTGTAATCAACAAGACTGACAACACGCTTCGCATGTATGTCAAGCCCAAGTTTATCCGCAACGTTTTCAAGCAGTCGGCCAAACAAACAGGCAACAAACCCTATCTCACCGTACAGTTTGGCTCGGTGGACGAACTCGAAAAATATCTTACCGACCAACAACAGAAAGGAAAGATTACAGAATTCAGCTACAACAATGAGAAAGGAAGCGACCTTGTAACCATTCTGATCAACCTTTCTCCACTGATCTTTTTCTTCGTCCTGATTTTCTTTCTCAGTCGCCGCATGGGTGGCGGTGGAGCCGGAGGTGGCGTATTCAATGTGGGCAAGAGCAAGGCCAAACTCTTTGAAAAAGGCAACGAATTGGGCATCACCTTCAAGGATGTAGCCGGTCAGGAAGGTGCCAAACAAGAAGTACAGGAGATTGTGGAGTTTCTGAAGAATCCACAGAAATACACCGACTTGGGAGGAAAGATTCCTAAGGGCGCGTTGCTTATCGGTCCTCCGGGAACGGGTAAGACGCTCTTGGCCAAAGCCGTAGCCGGTGAAGCCGGTGTGCCGTTCTTCTCCATGTCGGGCTCCGACTTTGTGGAAATGTTTGTCGGTGTGGGAGCCAGCCGTGTGCGTGACGTCTTTGCCCAAGCCAAACAAAAGGCTCCTTGTATCATCTTTATAGACGAGATTGACGCAGTGGGACGTGCCCGCTCCAAAAACCCTGCTATGGGCGGCAACGACGAACGTGAGAACACGCTCAATGCCCTGCTCACCGAGATGGACGGATTTGGCACCAACTCCGGTGTCATCGTGCTGGCAGCCACCAACCGTGTAGATATGCTCGACAAAGCGTTGCTGCGTGCCGGCCGTTTCGACCGACAGATCAGCGTAGATCTGCCCGACCTCACGGAGCGCAAGGCCATCTTCCAAGTGCATCTCAGACCGTTGAAAACCGACAACAACCTTGACATCGACTATCTGGCTCGCCAGACTCCGGGATTCTCAGGAGCAGACATTGCCAACGTCTGCAACGAGGCCGCACTGATTGCCGCACGGCACGATAAGCCTTGTGTAAGCAGACAGGACTTCCTCGACGCGGTAGACCGCATTATCGGAGGACTTGAGAAAAAGACCAAGGTGATGACACAGGCCGAAAAGCGGAGCATCGCCATCCACGAGGCCGGCCATGCCACCATCAGCTGGTTCTGCCAGCATGCCCACCCCCTGGTCAAAGTGACCATTGTGCCGCGTGGTCAGGCGCTCGGTGCAGCCTGGTACATGCCTGAGGAGCGTGTCATCACAACCAAGGAACAGATGCTCGACGAAATGTGTGCCCTCTTGGGTGGACGTGCGGCTGAGGAGTTGTTCATCGGACACATCTCAACAGGTGCCATGAACGACTTGGAGCGTGCCACGAAAAGCGCCTACGGCATGGTGGCATACGCCGGTATGAGCGATAAGCTGCCCAACATTTGCTATTACAACAATCAGGAATACCAGTTCCAACGCCCCTACAGCGAAACCACCGCTAAGGTGATGGATGACGAGGTATTGAAAATCATCAATATCGAGTATGCTCGTGCCAAGCAAATACTGACCGAGCATAAGGAAGGGCATAAACAATTAGCCGACTTGCTGTTTGCCAAGGAGGTGATCTTTGCAGAGGATGTGGAGAAAATCTTCGGCAAGCGTCCTTGGGTGAGTCGCACAGAAGAAATCTTACAGGAAAACAAAGCCCTTCAAGAGGCACGCGAAAAGGCAGAGACTCCCAAGTTGGAAGATATGCCCGATATTGTGAAGCAGGCACAAGCCGAGCACGAAGCTGCACAGGCCAAGCACAAAGATGCACAGGGTGAACAACCTGAGCCTACACAAGTTGATCAAGAGTCTATAGAACATAAAACAGCACAAAAGAAAGAAACGGAAACAGAAACAGAGACCAAGACAGAAACGGAAAAATAGTATCATAAAGGAGAGAGGTGGATGTTGCCCCTTCTCTCCCTTCTCCCTTCTCCCTTCTCCACTCTCTATTCTTCATTCCCCACTCTTCATTCTTCACTCTTAACTCTCCATTCTTCCCTTATTTTTATGAGCAAGAAACAAAAGAATTTTATCGTTAGGACCATCACCGGTGTATTGTTTGTAGCCATCATGGTGGCAGGTTTCCTTAATCCAAGGGCCATGATACTGTTGTTTACCATCATTACCGGGCTCGGTATCTGGGAATACTCCGGATTAGTCAACAATTACGCCGACAACGTACAGGTCAATAAATTCATCTCCACAGTAGCCGCTGTGTATCTGTTTTTGGCGGTAGCCGCCTGGCGAACTGGCATTGTTGGCAACTTCAGTGTGATGGTTCCCTATATCCTTTCGATTGTTTATTTGCTGATCACCGAATTGTACACCGGCAACAGCAATGCCATTAACAACTGGGCCTACACCATGCTCGGACAGATGGCCATAGCCTTTCCACTCGCCTTAATCAATATTCTTGCTTTTGAAATGGCTCCCGATGGCAGTGGCATCCGCTTCGACACCCTGCTCCCCCTGAGCGTTTTTATATTCCTATGGGTCAATGACACGGGTGCCTATTGCAGTGGCTCGCTGTTTGGCAAACACAAGCTCTTTCCTCGCATCTCGCCCGCAAAAACGTGGGAGGGAAGCATCGGCGGAGGTATTCTGGTGCTCATCGTGGCCGGAATCATTGGCTATCTGGCCAACAAAAGCGGCGACCCGCACACGCTGAACATCTATCAATGGATAGGTTTGGGAATTGTGGTGTGTGTCTTCGGCACTTGGGGAGACCTTGTGGAGAGCCTTTTCAAGCGCACGCTCGGCATTAAAGATAGTGGTAACATCCTGCCCGGACACGGTGGCATACTCGACCGTTTCGATTCCAGTCTCATGGCTATTCCTGCTGCGGTGATATATCTTTATACCATCACAATGTTTTAATTCATAATGCATAATGCATAATTCATAATTGGGCATTTGTAATTCATAATTCATAAT
>CALKIW010000174.1 GCA_937995875.1 uncultured Bacteroidales bacterium
TTATACAAAACGTGGAAAATAACGGGTAGCTGATATTCGTATGTACCGTCTTCTGTGGTAAGCCTGGTTTCTTCCTCGTTCCGGTCGTCCGACTTTTCCTGCTTTGAATTGGTTAGGCCGTTATCTCCTCCGCACGCCATGAGCAAAACAGAGGTGAGCATGACAGCCACTATGGAGTATTTCTTCATTCCGTCATTTGTCTTAGAACGTCTCGTCAATCTTCTTTTCGTGCCCTCATAGCTCTTGTCGAAAGCGGAAAAGCGGTTTTGGTCACACGACACGCCCTTTTTATAATTCGTATTGATAAGCTATCTGCAAATTTACGAATTTAATGGCTAATAGCTTCACGAAATCTTCATATAATATCATTATTATAGCAAACGAAACAAAAAACTCCCTGAAAATTTGGTAATATCATTCGGAATATCTATCTTTGCACTCGCAAGTTCGGGATTTGGCGCAGTTGGTAGCGCACACGTCTGGGGGGCGCGAGGTCGCTGGTTCGAGTCCAGTAATCCCGACTGAATAGAGAAAAGGGCTGTATCCTAATGGATAACGGCCCTTTTTCTTGCTTTTAAGACACTCAATGGAGGGAGAAATTGGCTCAGTAGAAATTTTCTGGGGGAGATAAAGGCTCAGTAGGCATTTAGTTTTTGGAAACACTGTACGCCCTACGATTTTGGCAACCGTGTAACCGCAAACGGGATTAAAAATAGGAAGATACGATGTAGGAATTCTTCACACTTCATTCTTCCCTCTACATTCTAATTTATATTCTTCGTTCTTCTCTCCTCCCTCTTCACTTTAATTTATATTCTTCACTTTATAAAATATTCTTACCGTTTTTTGATGATTATTTTCGAGTCATCCAGCGCAAAAAGGGCTATCTTTTTTCGTCGAAATTAGATTATGCAATCTCAGAAATCGTAAGGCTGCTGCGATTGAGACCTTCTCACAGCATGGTTAGGCCTTATCGGCAGTGCGGAAGAAGCTCAATCACACTGCGGTTAGAGCCTTGTCATCATGTCGTTCGATACTCAATCGCAGGCGGTAAAATAGAAGAATTCGGGGCGCTTTTGAAAAGTCTCTGACGGTCAAGTATTTATAAACGGTCGCATTTTTTGCGTATTTCGGACGAAGGCAAACCTATTTTTAAATGAGCGAATTTGAGAGGCCCATTTGTTCATATATTTGACCATTTTATAAATGAACAGAATTTTGCACTGTGAGGGATGGGCATGGGGGGCGATGCATAGCCCTTTTTGCGCTGGATGAGCGAAAAAGAGTTTCACTTTTTGGGAAACAATAGTTTACAAAGTCGGACCGGTGGAACGAGTGGGAGGAGTCGGATGGGGCAGACAGCTCTGACAAGTCCGATAAACCTGAGGAGATGATCGCTCTGACAAATCCGTCAAACCTGAGGAGATGATCGCTCTGACAAGTCCGACAAATCTGAGGAGCAGACTGCTCTGAAAAATCTGACAGGTCTGACCAATCAGATAAAGGAATGATAGGTCGGACGAGCCAGATAAGGTATGATTACCCGGACGCGCCGCAGCGCCCGGCTTTATGCAATAATGGTGGGGTTAGAAATCAATGTCAAGCCCTGCCCCCAACACGTGATTGGAACGGGTGTAGTCGGCCGTGTATTTGCCGCCGGGAGCAGACACTGCGGTTTTCTGATGCCCATACAGTGTGCAGAAATAAGCCAAGTTGAGGCTCATCTTCTTGCTCAGGTGAAGGCGCACGCCGGCTCCTACGGAGTTTGAACTTACCGCAAACGACTTGTCGTCCATATATTCCGGCGTGAGGCCGTAGTTGGTGTTTTGCCATCCCGCGCTCACGGTGAGGGTTTTGTTGGCGTCGTATTCCACACCGGCGTTAAACTCCATTGTGCCGCGCTTGAGTTTGTCTTCGCGGTGGTTGTATGCTCTGGCCTGTTTGTCCCAAAAATAGTGGAAGCCCACATTGAGGCGCAGGGGGTCGATGGGGCTGTAGCCCACGCCCACCGTGAGCAGGGCGGGAATGTCACCATGCACCGTCTTGCCGTCTTCAAACTCGCCGACGGCCTCTTCCAACGCGTTGTCAAACATGGTCTTCACCCCTTGCATCGTCTTTGCAACGGTAGGCTCGGTCAAAATGGCCTTGGAGGCTTCGAGTGATACGCCGGCTTTGCCTAACATGAGTGCAAGGTTGGCCGGTAGGTTTCCGATACTCGGAGCCACGTTCACCGACTTGTTGCTCAGGCGAAGCCGTGTTTTGAACTCATATTTCACGGCGAAGTTCCATCGTCCGGTTTTATAGTCGAGGCCGAGTATGGGCGTGAATCCCACACCGCTCTGGTCACAGTTCAGCTCAATGTCGGCGGAGCCGGTTTTGGAGGCGTCGAGCATCTGATAGAGTGGCATGTTGCCCACCTTGATATCTCTCACGTAGCCATAATAGTTGGTAAGTGCATACACGCCTCTAACGCCGGCAAACACACCGAGTTTGGGAGTCACTTTGTAGGCCGCGCCGAGCGACAGCCCGTAGTAGTATTGGCGGCCGCGCATGTAGCTGTCGAAAGTGTAGTTGCCGGTGCTGCCCAGATAGGCGTCGCTGCTGAACATACGGGCTCCGGGTACGACTACGGCATCGATGGTACGCGCCAGTCCGACGGCAGCGAGCGCGGTCTCAGACACAATCTTCTCGAAGCTGCCCAATCCGTCGTCAAAGGTGCATTTGCCACCTCCACCGCCTACGGCAAAATTGGACTGAAATGAAAAGTTTTTCCAGTTGTAGGCAAACTGTATGGAGGGCACTGCGGGGGCAAACGACTTGCCCTTGAAGGTGCGTTGGGTGTTTGGATGATTGGGGTTGTTGGCAAAAAGCGGATATTCGTTCTTGATGGTCCGGCTCTGGAAAACGGTCTGCCAGTTCAGGGAGAGGTGGGCTCCCGGACTGAGGAAAACCACTCCCGCCGGGTTGGCGTAGACGCCGTCTACCCCTATACAGGCATCGCGCGAAAAGTGACGATTGAAAGCAACGTTTTGATTGGTGTTGGTGAGCAAACCACCAGCATACGTGTTGTGTGTAATAGTTATGGCCCACACTGCCAAAAACAATCTTAATTTATTCATCTTAAAAAAGTTAAAAAACAAATGGCCGCAAAGGTAATATTTATGTTCTAAAATACGTCTATTTGGCCTAAAACATTTAATTTATATTAACAACAGAGATTTTCTCTTTGTGAATATTATT
>CALKIW010000175.1 GCA_937995875.1 uncultured Bacteroidales bacterium
GTGCGTTTGCGCTATCCCGTTTTAGAATCATCGTACAACAAGGCCAACTACGACGAAGCACTCAGCCGCATGGGAGGCGAGGACAGTTGGTACACTCCTGTATGGTGGGACGTTAAATAGAGAGTTTCCTTTCAATCAAAAATCATTTATATTACATAGATATGAAAATCAAATATATATATTTAATGTTGCTGGCTGCAGTCATGACGGGAGGTCTCGCGTCTTGCAGCGACGACGAGCCGTTCTCTACCGTCGCTCCGAGTGACCAGCCGCATATACTGTCTCCCGTGTTTCCCGACCGTATAAACGGGCAGCTTCCAACCATCTCGAGCATCAACCGATCGGGAAGTTTTGCTTTGGACGTCATCGTGACTCCCGCAGACTATACCACCATCACATGGCTGTTCGACGGCGTTCCCTCTCATGTGGGAACGTCGATAGACACCACGCTCGTTGCCGGAACATACGATGTGAAGATCCTTGTCGAAACAACGGAAGGAAAAACAACGAGCCGCGAGGGCATCGTCGTGGTTGCTCCTGTTGATGGCGACCCCTATTCTGAAGCCGCAGGCATTGAGCGCATCGTTGCACCAGGCACTCAAGGCACGTTCATCGGACAGCATCTGAGCAAGGTGAACAAGATTGTCATCGGCGGACAAACCGTCGAAAGTATGACCCTCAACGAAGACGGCAGCCTGTCGTACACCGTTCCCACATCGCTGAACGACGGTACTTACAGGGTGATTTTTATGGATGAAACGGGCGGGAAATACGGAGCCAACACCGTTGAAGTATCCAACAAATCGCTCGTTTCCGCAGGAGCCGAGCGCGCCGTCATTGGCAACGAGATGACGCTGCAAGGTATCAATATGGACAAGATTGCATCGATAACGATTGGTGACAAGACCATCACAACCTTTAGCGGCAAGACAGCCACAAGTCTTACTTTCGTTTGTCCGGACCTTGCCGTAGGAAACTACACCATCACAGGAAAGACCGACGCCGGAACAGCCGTCAGTTTCTATGTAGACAAAGCCATTGTCGAAGAAAGAAGCATCGTGCTCACTGCCGAGACTACACTCTGGGAGGGACACCACTATGTGAGTTGGGAGTTCCCCGACGGCAACCCCAACAAGACCTTCGGGTTCCTCGGAGCAGATACTTTCGCGGGCAAGGCAGGCGCAACACTGCGAGTTTACTACAGTTTGGAGCCCTCGGCAGCCTATCACCAGATGCAGATTGTCACCGGCTACTGGACTCCGCTGCCGGGCACAGGAACATTCGACCTGACCGAAGACGGCGTGAACGTATATGTGCTGACCCCGGAAGCCATAGACCTCATCAACCAACAAGCCGGATTCCTATGTGTTGGTCATGGTTACTTTGTAGACCGGGTGACCATTCAATAAATACGAACAGACCAAAAATCAACTAACAAAATTATCAGAAAACAATAGTATGAAACTAAAGAGTATATTTTTATCATACCTCCCTATCTTGGCAGCGGCGTGTCCCATACACGCGGCTGCACAAGCCGACCCAACCACTGAAGCCAAGATTACCGCCATCATGGACAAGATGACCATTGACGAAAAGGTGGGACAAATG
>CALKIW010000176.1 GCA_937995875.1 uncultured Bacteroidales bacterium
GAAGTTATAAAATTATTTGTAATTTTTCTTACATATCCCATTATTTTATGAGCTTGGATTTTACAAAGTTCAATAATTTTGTACGTATTTCATGGTCCATACCGATATGCCATACACAAATACCAACGGAAACAATGCTGATAATTGAAATTCCCAAAAACTTGGTCAATATATAGGTATCCTTTAGTAGAAAGAAAGATAGAACTGGAATTGGCAGCGAAGGTATTGTAACAAATAGACAAACTCTGAAAAGACTTAAAATTTCCAACTTGGAGTAATTCCCTATTTTGTTCACAAGAATAGGCATTACGATAAAACTCATGATACTATATGCGGCCAACATAACGACACACACCATAACAGGCGAATAGCCTAATTTAAAAAACAGGTACACCGCAGGAAAACACAGATACATAATTGCAGGAAAGACCAATGAAAATTCTTTTATCCTTCCAACAGCATTTAACGCTATAAAAAAACTATCTGTAAACAACTGTATAAGGCAAATGACAATGATAAAACGAAGAAAAATAATGGAATAATCCGGAACAATGCCCAACCACAGTCTGAGAATCTCTGGAGCAACCAGAAAAATAGGCAGTGCCATGACATACAAAAGGAAATAAGCATATTTCGATGAACTTAACAACAGTTGTTTGCTTCCGCCCACTTCCCCTGCCGCATATTGCTTCACGATTTGAGGTACTGAAGCAACTCTATAATTTTCCACGAAAGAGTTAGCGGCATTCTTTACGGTTGTGGCGACAGAAAGAGCAGTAACAACACCTGCATTGAAAAACATATTCAGCAAAATAACCATTCCCTGACTGTTTAACACACCTGCTGTATTAGAGAACAGATTCCATCCACTATAACTTGTTACACGTTTGAAAATGGCTTTATTAAACTTAAAGTGAAATCTACATTCTTCGAAACGACTTACACAAAACCATCTATAAAAGAGATTCATAGAAATCTGTGCGACAGCAAGCAAAATAGCATAGAAGACCAAACGGTCGATAGGGGAAATCTTTAATAAATATACGATAGCCAGTTTTACAGAGACGTCAATAATACTAGTATAGGCATAGATATCCATCCTTTCATGACTTTTTATGGACGCCGTATAAGGGGTTTGAGTCAGTGTAAAGAATGAAGTCAGTATCGAAATATGATACGTCATCAAGGCTGCACTCATTCTATCTGAAGGTATAACGAGCTTGTGATAGACAAACCATAGTCCCACCGTTTCTGCCAACGCAACAACAATCAGAGCCAATCCGTAATGGGCAATCAACAATGTAGAAAAAGTTTGCTGCAACCTCATCTTGTCTCCCGCACCCATTTCAAACATCAAGAATCGTGAAGTACCTGATCCCAATGTAACATTAACAAATGCAAGAAGTGCGACAACACCTCCCACAACTTGGTACGTTCCATAATCTTCGATACCCAGCGTATGCAGGACAACTCGTGAGGTAAAGAGGGAAACCACCATCACGAAAATCATCCTGAAATACATATAGAGCGTATTTTTGGCTACGCTAATTCCAATTAGAAGTGCAAAACTCTGTGGTGCGTTAAAGCATGAAAAACACCGCGGAGGTTTGCCTTGCGGCTGGGGGCGCGAAGCCCCCAAAGAGCATTGGCGGATGACTTAAGCAATACAAAAAAGGAGAAGAACTTTCGTCCTCCTCCCTAAGATTAATTAATTTTGTATTGTCAATGTATAAACAATTAACCTCGGAGCAAAGATACACAATAAGTGTGTTACTCCAAAGAAAATGCTCACTCAGTTTCATCGCAAGTACCATTGGGGTGTCAGTAAGTACGGTTTCCCGTGAGCGTAGGCGCAACTCCAATGCCAAAGGTGTGTATGACGGTCGTATGGCTGTGGTGAAATCGAAACGGCGAAAAGCCCGGACCCCCGGCAACCGCCGCATCGCCCCCCATGTCCGCAGCCGTGTCTTCGAACTTATCCGTAAGGAACAGTGGTCACCGGAGGAAGTCTCCGGATGGCTTAGGAGGGAAGAGGCGACAATGGTGTCCAAGTCAACCATATACAACTGGATAGCGGCCCTTTCCCCACATTACGGGGACAATATCCGAAAGCATCTCAGGCATGGAGGCAGGCCAAGGCAAAAGTCCTCGCTTACCACCAGGGCGCATATCCCCAACCGGCTCTCCATTGACGAAAGACCGGACACGGGCTATGGACAGACCATAGGAGACTGGGAGATGGACACCATCGTCGGAAAGGATGGAAAAGGAGCCATCGTCACTCTGGTGGAAAGGAAGAGCTGCTTTATGCTCATGGAGAAACTCGATACGGGCAAGCAGGCCGTTCCACTGGCAAACACCGTGGTACGACTCATACGGGAGAGCGGACTGCCTGTAAGGTCGATAACCACAGACAACGGGCCGGAGTTTGCCGCACACGAAATCATTGCGAGGGAACTTAATACCAAAGTTTACTTCGCACATCCGTACTGCTCGTGGGAGAAGGGAGCCATCGAGAACATGAACGGACTCATCAGGCAATACATTCCGAAGAAGACGGACTTCAGGGGTATAACAAAGCTATATATAAGACAGGTGATGGAAAAATTGAACAACAGGCCAAGAAAGAAAAACCAATTTAGAAAGCCAAAGGACCTCATTAAGGAAAGAATTACATAACTTTGCACTTGCTTCTGGAATCCGCCCTATACGCCTATTGTTTATCATAAGTTATTATTTACTTTCATCTTTTCAATGGTAATTATAAACGTATCTTTACCACTAATCGATAATAGACAAGTCATTTCTACAATATTTGTGTGACACCTGTGAAAATCACATGTTGCCTAATTCTTTTGTGTAGTAAGTGGCACTCTGCTCCCACCCCTCTCCCCACTCTTCTTCGATATCAAAACCGGAGGATTTGGCGTGGGCGCCACCGGCATCGCCTTCGGCGAGATTTTCGCTGGTGTCGATATTGTTATCTTGGTTTACTCCCGGCTGGTCTGAGCCGGCTAAGAGCTGAAAAGTTGTGGATGTGTTGATGATTGCTATTTCGGGGCGTATATGGTTTGTGTTGCACGGTATGATTTTATTTGCGAACATATATTTTCTTTCCGTCTTTGACGTAGATGCCGGATGGCAGGGGCTTGGTATCGTCCACTGTTATTCCCTGAAGGGTATATGTTTGGTTACAGGTTAATTGCTTGGCTGTGTCTATTGTTCTGACTGCTGTCGTTTCGTCTTCAAACACTATGGAGTATTCGCCTTTTGCCGGTGCACTCGACAATTTTCGTTTCCTGAAGGATGCGCGCAGGCCGTTCATTCGTTTGCCAGAAGCTGAGGGCTTATAGAGCTTGTCACCATCGTCAAGAAACCTATGATCAATCTTTTCAATAGCATCTGTTTGTGTTGTCAGATTGTCTTTCGCTGCCCTCCTTTTCGTTTACCAAGGCTCATATCCTGTCGGTGGCAGTTCTTCGACTCCTTCGCGTATTTCCTCCACATCGAAGTCGGTGGCGTCTATCTCGCCGGTCTCCTTCATTTCTTCGTAACCCCAAAGTCCGCCACTGTCCTCTTCGGGACAGACTCCTTTGCCGGCGGTACAGGTAGCATGGTCGGAAGGCTCGTCGATCACCTTCTCAAGGGTGATGTCGTGAATCCAGTCGTCGTTGAAGTCGTAGACATAGCAGAGCTTCTTGGTTATAGTACCGTCTCCAAAAAACTCACTCAGTGTGTACTTGCGGGCATCATAGTCGGGCGTCTTCCAGTCGACTTCGTTGATTTCGGCAATCGTGAGTGCACGACTGTAAGGTTTATCGCCAAAGCTGTAAAGATGCTCATTCCACCAGCCAAAGGCTTCCTGAATAACAGCGTGAAGGCCGGAAAACGTGAAATGCGCCGGTACGATGACTCGTCGCCATACAGGCGGCTTTGATATTCCGCGCAATTTTATCTTGAACTGATAGGTCAGCTTCATTCCCTTCTTTCCCGCCGGCTGTACCTTGCTCACCTTCTTAAACATTTCCCGTATATCGCCGATGGCATCCATGTTATCCCATATCTCATCGGAAAAATTAGACAAATCTTTGTCAAGGTCGGGATGGATGGGTATGATACGTGCTTTTTTCTTCATTGTATAATTAAATTATATAGCTGCGTTGGTAATTCAGAATTATTCGCAAGCTCATCAAATTCAAAATTAGGCTTACGCGTTGATAATTTAAAATTAGGGGACATACACAAGGCAACATTCGCAGCAATAAGTCGTGAAAAGTCGCAAGTGTCGATGCATTAATATATGCAATCAATATAAATGTTGCTTTAATATAAATAAGGTGTCGATGCAGAGAGCCGGTTGCTGCGACATTTCCGCTATTTGTCGTGGATAGTCGCTGGTCAGAACATCCGCAGCACCTTCTCCACGATCGGGGCCATGTCGTAATATCGGTATTCGGCCAGACGACCACCGAAGATTACGTTTTCTTCCTTGTCGGCCAACGCCTTGTACTGAGCATAAAGTTCGCTGTTGC
>CALKIW010000177.1 GCA_937995875.1 uncultured Bacteroidales bacterium
CCTCACGGGCGTGCCCCCGCGCTGGCTACAGGCATCAAGCGTGTGTGGCCCGACAGGCTTGTGTTCACCTATCAGGGAGACGGCGATTTGGCATGTATCGGCACGGCAGAGACCATTCATGCACTGAACCGTGGTGAGCACATCACCATCATCTTCATCAACAATGCCATCTATGGCATGACGGGAGGACAGATGGCACCTACCACGCTTATCGGGCAGAAGACATCGACGTGCCCGTATGGGCGTGAGCCGGACCTACACGGTTATCCGCTCAACATCACTGAGCTGGCCTCCCGACTGCGTGGCACGTGTTACGTCACACGTCAGAGCGTAGACACGGTGGCCTCGATTCGACAAGCCAAGAAGGCCATACGCAAAGCCTTTGAGGCGTCGATGCAGGGACTTGGCTCGTCGTTGGTGGAGATAGTTTCTACTTGCAGCAGCGGGTGGAAACTTCCGGCAGTGAAGGCCAACGAGTGGATGCGTGAGCACATGTTCCCTGAATACGAAAAGGGAGACTTAAAAGATACCACAAATCTGAAGTAGTATGAAAAAGGAAATCATTATATCGGGCTTTGGCGGACAGGGCGTTCTGTCGATGGGTAAGATTTTGGCCTATTCCGGTCTTATGGAAGACCGGGAGGTGACATGGATGCCTGCCTACGGCCCTGAACAGCGGGGAGGTACGGCCAACGTTACCGTCATCGTGAGCGACGAACGTATATCTTCTCCTATTCTGAGCCAATACGACATCGCCATCGTGCTCAATCAGCCGTCATTCGACAAGTTTATGCCAAAGGTGAAGCCCGGAGGCATCCTGATTTATGACGGTTTCGGCATCATGGAAACGCCACGGCGTGATGACATCACCGTCTATCGCATCGACGCGATGGACAAGGCGGCGGAAATGAAAAATGCAAAGGTGTTCAACATGATTGTGCTCGGCGGATTGTTGAAAGTTGCCCCCGTTGTGAGTGGCGACGGAGTGGGCAAGGCCTTATACAAGACATTGCCTGAACGCCATCACGACTTGATACCGCTCAATATGCAGGCACTCGCTGTAGGTATGGAGATTATACGGAAAGTGTAACACGCGTTGAGGTACAGAAAAAACAACCGCCCCGCTTCGTTTAATCGGACGAAGCGGGGCGGTTGAGTTTTGCAAAGATAATGATTGCTGCGGATGGGCGAGCATCTTTTGCGGAGTTATGATATGGGCAAGGGCTGATGGTGCCCGATGCTTCCGCAATGTGCAGCCGGAGTTACATCTCAGGCACGTTGGCAAGAAACTCCTCTATCTGCTCATCGGTCACGGTGTAATTGGTCAGGTCGCCGTTGATATAGCTGTTGTATGACGGCATATCGATCAGGCCGTGTCCGGAAAGACAGAACAACAACACCGGAGCCTTGCCTTCAATTTTGGCTTGCTTGGCCTCGCGTATGGTGGCGGCGATGGCATGGCAGCTCTCCGGGGCAGGAATAATGCCTTCGGTCTGTGCAAAGAGCATACCGGCACTGAAACTTTCCAACTGCGGAATATCAACTCCTTTCATAAATCCGTCCTTGATGAGCTGGGAGATGATCATGCCCGCTCCGTGATAGCGCAGTCCGCCGGCATGGATGTTGGCCGGTTTGAAGTCGTGTCCGAGCGTGTACATGGGCAGCAGGGGCGTGTAGCCGGCCTCGTCGCCAAAGTCGTATCTGAACTTTCCTCGCGTAAGTTTCGGACAGCTGTTAGGCTCGGCGGCAATAAACTCCGTGTGCTTGTGACTGCCATCGAAGACGTGGCGCATGAATGGGAAGGCGATACCGCCAAAGTTTGAGCCACCTCCGAAACAGGCAATCACCTTATCAGGATATTCACCGGCCATCTCCATTTGTTTCTCAGCTTCAAGTCCCATGACGGTTTGGTGAAGGGCAACATGGTTGAGCACGGAGCCTAAGGTGTATTTACAACCCGGCGTGGTGGTTGCCAGTTCGATGGCCTCAGAGATTGCTGTTCCGAGCGAGCCGGGATGATGTGGGTCTGCGGTGATGATGTTTTTTCCTGCCCGGGTAGACATCGAGGGCGACCCCTCGACGGTAGCTCCGAATGTGCGCATGATAATGGAGCGGTCGGGCTTTTGCTGCAAAGTAATTTTTACTTGGTACACGGCTGCTTCCAGCCCGTAGAGTTTAGCTGCGTAGGAGAGTGCTGCGCCCCATTGTCCGGCACCGGTTTCGGTGGTGACATTGGTTATGCCTTCCTGTTTGCAGTAGTAGCATTGAGGAATGGCAGAGTTCACCTTGTGTGACCCTAAGGGGTTGGTGGATTCGTTTTTAAAATAGATATGAGCAGGAGTGTCGAGGGCTTTCTCAAGGGCATAGGCGCGAACAAGTGGCGTGGAGCGATAGAAAGTATATTTTTCCTGTACTTCATCGGGAATGTCAATCCAAGCGTGCTCTTGGTCGAGTTCCTGTTTGGAACATTCCCGGTTGAATATGTGAGCCAAGTCTTCCGCGTTCATGGGCTGCTTGGTGGCAGGATTGAGCGGTGGCAGAGGCTTGTTGGGCATTTCGGCCTGAATGTTGTACCACTGCGTGGGAATATCTTTCTCGGCTAATATAAATTTCTTCTGTCTCATATTGCTATTTCTTTTGAAAATTTAATGATGTGTGCAAAGATAGAAAAAAAACAGAACAAAAGGTAAGGTTTTGTGAATAATATGTAGTCAATATGATACATTTAGTATCGAATATGATTTACAACCAAATGGCCATACCTAATGAATGGAAATGCGAGGAAGGCAGGTGGTCGAGCATTTTATAGCTGATTTTGGCTCACTGTAATTGCTAAATGTGTAAAATATAATGAGCAAATTCCGGTGATTATTTTTGGAGCATCCAGCACAAAAAGGGCTATGTTTCTGCGAGAAAAACCAGTAAGGATAAGCGAAAAATTTCCGTACTCGTGCGGATGCTATCTTATCGCACTGCCATTTGAGCCTAATGGCAAGCTGAAAGAGGCTTAGTGACACTGCGATAGAGGCTTCGTCGCACTGCCGTTTGATATTCAATGGCAGATGACAAAAATGCTGCCAAAAGGACGAAATTATTAAATGACTGATTATCAACGCCATGCAAACTACCGCAAAATTCGCGTATTTCGGACGGAGGAAAGAATATTTTTAAATAAGCGAAATATGAAAGGGTGTTTGTAAAGAATAATCTAAAACTTATGATGGATGACCGAGAATCTACAAAGAGAAATCGGCTAACGTGTTGATGATCTGTAATAGGATGATCAACGCGTTAGCCAATTTTGAATTTTGACTTTTGAATTACGAATTGCAGTAGCGTTCGGCTTCCAAGGCTGCCTTGCATCCGGAGCCTGCGGCCACCACTGCTTGTCTGTAAACGGGGTCGGCACAGTCGCCGGCGGCAAAGACACCTTCTACGCTGGTGCGTGTAGTGTTGTCCTGCACCTTGATGTAACCGGTTTTATCCATGTCGAGCTTACCCTTGAAAATACTCGTGTTGGGGGTGTGCCCGATGGCCAGGAAGAATCCGTCAATGGGCAGGTCGTATAATTTTTCGTCGCTTTCGCCCTTCCGATAGACGAGGTGTGCGCCCTCGACACCGTTCTCACCATAAAGCCCAACGGTGTTGGTTTCGTAGAGAACTTCGATTTTGGGATTGTCCTTTACGCGTTTTTGCATGATGTCGGAAGCCCTCATATATGGTTTTCGGACAATGATATAAACTTTGGAGCAAAGGCCGGCGAGATAAATTGCTTCCTCGCAAGCCGTGTCTCCACCGCCCACTACGGCTACCACTTTTTTGCGGTAGAAGAAACCGTCGCACGTGGCGCAGGCACTGACACCCTGCCCGTTGTATTTCTTTTCATCGGGAAGTCCGAGATATTTGGCCGATGCACCTGTGGCAACGATGATGGTGTCGGCTTCCACTTGGTCGCCCCGGTCGGTGGTCACGACGTAGGGCTTCTTGCTGAGGTCTACATCTGTGATGATGCCGTCGCGAACGTCGGTTCCAAAACGCTCTGCCTGCTGACGGAGTTCCATC
Source organism: uncultured Bacteroidales bacterium (assembly GCA_937995875.1). Taxonomy (GTDB): domain Bacteria; phylum Bacteroidota; class Bacteroidia; order Bacteroidales; family Bacteroidaceae; genus Prevotella. The sequence continues at coordinate 4,063 of CALKIW010000177.1, forward strand.
ATCATTTGGGTGCCGTCTACGCCTTCGGGGTAGCCGGGAAAGTTTTCGACGATGGTTGTCTGGGTGAGCTGACCTCCGGTTTGCAAACCGCAATATTGAATGGGGTTGAGGTTGGCGCGTCCGGCATAGATGGCTGCCGTATAGCCTGCGGGACCACTACCGATAATCAAACATTTTGTATGTTCCATATTCTTTGTATTTTTTTCTCCGGAAGGAGAGTGACTTTAACAGTTTAATATTCTATTGTGACCACATCAGCAACAAGAGGTGTGCTATCGTGAAGCTCGTGGAGATTTGTTTTTCCTGTCGCCGAGTCTCTATGTGCCCTGTAAATGCCTGTTGGTATGAACACAGGTGGGGCGTCACGGGAGATGTCGAGAGTCTGCTATTCTGCGAGGAGAGTTTCAATGTCAGCGCAGATATTCTCTATTTTCTCCGTTGGCTCGTAGCGCTTGACAACTTGTCCTTTCTTGTTGATGAGAAACTTGGTGAAGTTCCATTTAATGTCGGCAGAGTCCTTGTAGTTTGGGTCTGCCTCTGAAAGCATCTTGTCGAGGACGGGGAACAATTCATGGCTCTCGTCCCAACCGGCAAAGCCTTTCTGCTTCTTGAGAAATTTATAGAGCGGGTCGGCATCGTCGCCGTTTACCTTAATCTTCTTGAATCGCGGGAAGTCTGTGCCGTAGGTGAGTTTACAGAACTTGTGGATGGATGCGTCGGTTCCCGGTGCCTGCTGACCAAACTGGTTGCAGGGGAAGTCGAGAATCTCAAAGCCCTGCGCATGATATTTCTGAAAAGTGTTTTCCAACTCGGTATAGGTGGGAGTGAATCCGCATTTGGTTGCTGTGTTTACAATAAGGAGTACTTCATTGGCATACTCTTTTAGTGATACGTCTTTACCTTTTCTGTCTTTCACAGAGAATTCGTAAACAGTTCTCATTTCCTTTTTTTCTAAAATTAATTTTGATGTTTACACAAAAGTAATAAAAAAGATTGGAGAATTCGGAGGAGTGTTAAATGATTTTCGGAGAATTAAACTTATTTAGGGATTTCCCTTTCAAGGTTAGGGAATTCCTACGCAGGAATATACATTTTATATTTGAAAGTAGGTGGAAATAGCTTATCTTTGCAATGTAAACAAGATTATAAACGAAAAATACAAGGATATGAAAAGAATAACTTCTCTCTTGGCTGTGGCTCTGATGGCGATGCTGACACTGTCTCTTGTTTCTTGTGACGATGACCCGTATATCGCTGATTCCCTTGCGGGTACATGGAATGGCAAAATGTATGTCTCGTCGGTCTACGACGGCTACACCTACGATGCTACCTATTCGGAGCTGTATTTCGACAAGGACCCTTATTCCTACAGTTCGGGAGGGGGTTACTGGGTAGATCACTATGTGGGTGATGCGCCGTATGCCTATATCGCCAACCATACGAGGTGGACGGTTAGAAACGGTAGTATTCAAATTTATTTGGTAGAAGAGGATGTGACAGTATGGATAGAAAACTATCACTTGACCGACGGCTATTTTACGGGGACGATTTATGATGGAGACAACCGGGTGGACTTCAGGTTAAGACACACGTCGTCGCCAAACTGGGGTGACTATCGTTATGGATTCGGTTACTACGGCTTCGCTAAGCAGAACACGTATGCAACTCGTGGTGGGAGCGATGATAATGCAGTGAAGATACCTTATAGAATAATTGGAAAAAAGTAGGAGGATGTGAATATGAAAAGAATTACGACAAAGATTTTGGCAGTCTTGTTGATGACTGTTCCGATGCTTTTCGCAAGCTGTAGTAGTGACCCTTGGTATGATGACTACTGGTATGATGATTGGAGCTGGGGAAAAGACTATCAACAACGACCCGACAACGGGAATGTGAGCGACGAAGATTTTTTGGTTTCTATGGCGCAGACACTTGCCGGACAGTGGCGGGGTGACTTGATGGCCTATCAGTTGGACGACCAAGGCAATGCGCTGGATAGTATTTATTACAAGACCGATATAGAGTTCAAGCAGTACAACAACCGAAGCATATCGGGTACAGGAACACAATATGATTTCCATCCTGATACTGAGAAGCTGGAGTTGCAGAGAGATTTCACGTGGTATATAGACCCTAAAACGGGCGATATTTACATGACCTATAAGGAGCAGGAGGGTGACGGTAGCATGCGAGACTACGTGATGAGAGTGAGCTACGACGATCTGAATTTGGACAACCGTACTTTTACCGGATTCCTTTGGGCTTCAGATGGTTATGAGGTGGACGACTTCTGGTTTGACCGCTACAAGGAAACACGGGCTGCGGTCAGGAAGAATGTGAAGAAGATTAAATTCGTGATGAGATAACAGAAAAATCCCGCTCCACAACCTAAGTGTTAAGAGCGGGATTTTTCTGTACCTTTCTGATTGGGCCTGTCATGCCTTGATAGCCGACAGGATGTGGTAAAGAGGGGTTATAACCCCCAAGAAAGTGCAGCGTTAAACGACCTTTCAACTTCTTTTTCAATGGCATCCGGCAGGTTGCAGAAGAAGTCGATGCCGGTTCTCTTTTCCAATTCGTCTATACTGATAGCGTATTGTGCCAGATTGATGCCATTGTCGTTGGCATTCAATATTTGGTCGGTCCATATTCCGAGTGCAGTGTATTTGCCTCTGTTTACGCGCAGCAGGGCCATAAAGAAATAGCGGGGCATGATGAGCCCGTTGTCCAATGTGCGGTATATCTTGTTGTATTCGCCGTATTTTCCTTCGTCAATGGTGCCTCCTTTACAGATGTAAAGCGTGTCGCAGGTGGCTGCTATCTGGCGTACTTTCTTTTCCAATTTGGCCCAGACTCCGGCATTGAATGAGTTGAACTGGGGCTGCATATTGGTGAGAAAGAAGGTTTGATAGTTCATGTCGAAAGACGACAGACGGTCGGCCGAAGGACAGATGTGCCCATGATCTAATTTCTGTCCATTGTAATAATAAGGGTCAAAGTCCCATTGCATGGATGTGGGGATGAGCGGGTTGTTTGGGTATTGGTTGTCTTTGTTGTCGTAGCGAGGGACCTCTTCATGCGCATAGTCCTTGTCGAGCACATAGCAACTCCATCGCTGCGACTTCTTGACATAATCCCATTCCGTGATATAATTAATAATTCCATGGCTGGTTTTATGAATCAGTATGGTGTCGGTACCCTGATGCAGACGTGGCATTTCGAGCCGACTGTATTCTTTGATGTGTGACGGATTGGCATTGATGTTGATATTACCAGTGGGAGGAGTGATGGGCTTTTCCTTCTCGTCGAACTCATTATCATTGCTGCACGCTGCTAAAAACAGCAGTCCGCATAATAGGATAAAGGCTTTGTTAGTCATTGTTTACCGAAGATTATAGGTAGGGATATATAGAAAAAGTGCGACAGAACGCATATGCAACTACGTTCGACCGCACTTTTATTAATTTCCTGTGTACAGTAAAATGTATGTCGAGTATTACTTCTTCAACTTACCGTAACGGTTCATGAAGCGGTCAACACGACCTGCTGTATCGACAAGTGTCTTCTTACCGGTATAGAATGGGTGAGAAGAACTTGAGATTTCAAGCTTTACCATTGGGTAAGTTTCGCCTTCAAATTCTACGGTGTCATTAGTTTTGCATGTAGACTTTGACAGGAACATATCGCCGTTGGACATATCTTTGAATACGACGGGGCGATAGTTTTCGGGATGAATACCTTTTTTCATTTTAATATTTATTGTTTTATGAATAATGTCTCCGCTAAAGTTATAGCGGCTGCAAAATTACGAAGAATTCTGCACGCCGCCAAATAATTCAGAGACTATTTGCCCTTTTTATTCCGCGTAGGTGATGGTGATAGTCTGTACACGAAGCTGAACACCACCCTTGCTTTCAATATGCTTATTGGTATAGGTGGCGTTGTTACCATCGAACACCATGGTCTGTGTGGCATTTCCTACATAATCCGTACCACCGTAAGAGTCGCATGTGAAGACGATCTTGGCAATTTTGGCTTTGCCTGCAAACGTAATGGTGTTGTTGGCATAGAGGCGTACGCCCTTGGTTGCGGTGTAGAATTTCGGGGCATTGGTTGTGTTGGCACCTGCGCCGAAAGTGATAGTTGACCCATCAGAGAGGGTATAAGTCGTGGCATCAGTGGCATTTTCCTGCCCAATGGTGCTGAGGTCGATGGTAGCTGTTGTCGTTCCTGCTGTTACTGTAGAGTTTACGGCAGTGACAGTTGTGCCATCTATTGTCAGGCCTCCAGAGGTTTCTCCACCAGGATTCTCCTCTCCACCAGACTCTCCGCCAGTGTTTTCAAATTCAGTTTTACCGTTAACGGATATAAGTTTGTTGCCTTGTGCCATTTCCGGTGTGTTACCGAAGTAGTTGAGTAACTTACCATAGACGATAACTTTATCACCTGCTTTGAGCTGGTCGGCTGCGGTAAATTTCTCCCCGTTGAAAGCGTAGCCACGGAAAATCTTAAACGTAACGGTAGACGATCCACCATCAGAAATGTCGTAGGTGGCGTTGCCAAAAGTGCCTGTATCAATGTCGGGCGTGCCGACAATGGTACCTTCTACGTAAACGTTGTCTGATGTGCCGTCTTGGGGAAGCTCTTTGGTCAATGCAAGTGCCTTGGCCACATTGTAGGGTGATTCCTTAGTGCCATCTCCGGCTGGCTCAGTTTCTTCAGGTGTTACACCTCCCTTGCCATTGATGGAGATAATTTTGCTGCCCGGAGTGGTTTCGAGTGTGCCGTCATATATGGTCAGCTGGCCGAGCACAACCACCGTATCGCCCAAGCTAATCTCGTTTCCAGAGGTAAACTTCTGGCCGTTCAAGCCTTTGCCACGATATACTAAGAAAGGATTTTTACCCTCTTTCGTGTCGCTGACAGAGTAGGTGGCATTGCCGAATTGTTCTGTATCAACCTCCTTAATATTGGTGATGATACCCCTGAAATACACTTCGTTATCGGTTTGTTCGCCAGCTTTGAGAATCTGAATCACCTTGGCCACGTTGTATGGAGAGTTCAAAGTTCCCTCGCCGGTTGGGTCGGTAGAGATCCCCCCGCCATTTTCGTGGTAGTCGGTATCGAATGGTGCGGGCACATCCTCACAACTTGTAAATGCAAACGTGGCAATGGCCAACGCCAACATTGAATAGATAAGTTTCTTCATTTCTTATGTTTTTATTATTATTTTACTTCCTCTACATCATCTAATGTACGGATGATGATTTCCCATGTATTGTTGAAACGCTTCATGATACCCGTCACGTTCACCTTGCCGGTAGGCAGTGGATTGGCGGCGAATTTAGCGAAGTTGCTGGTGTAAAGCATTATCAGCTTGCTGTTGTACTCGTTGAAATAAACCTGCTTCGAGCCCGCCCCGCCGCCTGCGTACGCGTAGGTGGCTTTGCCGTCAGCACTCTTGAAGCTCACGTTTTTCAGTGTGACGAGTTTCCCGTCATATATATTGCCGTATTTGTTGACGGTCATGCTCTCGTCAAACACAATAGGCTCTATGGTCTTGCTGGTGCCCGTAGCCTTGAAATGCTGTGCCCACATAAAGCGAGTCATGCGGCTCACGTAGGTCTGTCCGCGTGAATTGGTATAGGGAGTGCCTATTTCTGCCTGCTTGCCGTAGTTGCCCACGTAGAGCCCTTTTAGATCCACGACAATCTCCGTACCTATGGGAAGCTGACCGTATATGCCGCCTTGTGCTATGGCAATGATAATGGCGCCGGTGCCATCGTCCACGGCTATCTCGTTGTAGAGATTGCCCTGCACGTCGTTTCCTGTCACTACGGCCTTGATTTGCATGTCTTCCGTGACCTGCGCGAAAGAGTTGCCGTCGCGGTAATCGGTGTTGATGTAGTCCTTGAATTTCGTTTTCAGGTCGGCGATGCTCACAACGTTGGTTTCCTGAATGGCGTTGTTGCCGATGCCTGCCTGTTCGGGAGTAAGCTCCGGCTCGTCCCAATTACTGTTCATGCAGGCCATATTGACGCTGCACGCCATGGCCATGATTATGATATATTTCAATGTTTTCATAGTGGTTCTGTTAGAATTTGTAAGCGATGTTAAGCATGCCATTCGTGCCAAGAGCATAATATTTCTTCGGGTTTTTGGAGAAGATATACGTGCGATTGTTGCCTGATGCGCTGTAGTCGGAACGGCTCTGTTCGTATCCTCCGGTCACAATCTTCTGGTTGTTCAGGATATTGGTCACCATGAGGTTGATGGAGAGGCTGCCATGTTTGAGATGAATGCTCCGGCCGATAGAGCCGTCGAGCATCCAGCCGCCGTGCCCTTTGTCTTGTGGCGACACCTCACTGCCAATGCGTTCCAATGCGCTCTTGTATCTGTAGTAGGGCGAATAGCTCAGGTAGATACGGTCATACCAGTTACCATTGAGGTCGATAAACCATCCGCCTTGGTGATAACTCATTCCTATTGAGGTCGCCGTGAGTGGCGTTCCGCTCTCTCTCATATTCTTCACCAAGGCCACGTCGTCGTTGTATATGCCCTGTGTGGAGTTCAGATAGCGCACGTTGGCATTGCTCACGTTCTTCGCATCGCTCATCGTCCCGATAAGTTTCAGGTCGAGTGCCGAAGACAATTTGAACTTCAATCCGGCCTCTATGCCGTAATATTCTTTTGTGAGGTTGCTCAGGGAGTTGTACGAGAAACTATTGATGTCGTCAAAATAGAAGCACGTCCACTCTGTTACGTGTGACAAATGGTTGTAGTACGCGGTGATGTTGGCGTGCAGCCAGCTGTTGTTCAGTTGATAACCCACCTCGCTTGAGAATATACGCTCGTTGTAAAGATTGCCTACAAAGTCGTTGTTCATCTCCGGAGCGTAGAACGCTGTGTATGCTTCAGGGGCA
>CALKIW010000178.1 GCA_937995875.1 uncultured Bacteroidales bacterium
GGCTCTTTCCAGTTTCATGGTTCATCCAGTCGAATACGACATGAGCATGATAATTCGGCTTGAACCACTTTTCACCGACTTGGAAACTCTCCCTATCCCCGGCTTCGGGTTGTCCACTAAGCCAGTGTCCCTCGTCCTTGTGCAGGAAGATTTGCAGCGGTGTGATACCCCAGCGTCTTTGACATTCCTCACCGAATTTACGCACGTCTGCCAGTGTCGTATCCGGTCTGATGAGTAATACTCCCTCACGGATTGGTGAGCATCCAGCTACTTTTATAATCTTCCCATTCTTTCCCTTGCGTTCACGCTCCTTTTCCTGCATCGCTCGTCCGGTCTTTTCCTTGACCATCCGTTTGATGTTTTCATAGTGCGTCTGCAGGTTAGGACTGCCGAAGCCCGGGTTTATCCACTGCTCGTTATTGGAAGTCAGTTCGTGTACGATGTAGATTTGAGACTTGCCGATATTGCGCATATACTCGGCAGTTCTCCGGTTATGAGCCCCGCTTGATGTAACTCTGCAGGGCTTGATATGTATGCTTGACTTTGTTGCCATATTCTTAAATTTTGATTCGGATTGTTGATAAAATATTCTGTTGTCCGCTCATAGCCGCACAGGGTTCTTAGGGGTGTAACCCATAAGCGGAGATTGCAAAGAGAGGGTCACTCTTTGCTCGGGGTTCTCAGGGGAGAAACGCCCTGAGTGGGTCATTAGGGCAAAGCCCTAATCCCCTCGGGAGAGCCCACAACTACGAAAGCGAAGCGTGTAGTTATAGTGGGCTATAACCGGAAGCCTTTCGGTTTCTTGGATAGCGTATCATTCCTCTTTTTGACAGATTGCGCTTGCTCTTTCCTATCGGCTATTCGTTTCTGTAAATATTCGTTCAGATCTTTACATCCACTGTAGATTTGCGAGGCGTCACGTATATACCGGGTAGCATCATACTCCTTTCGGATTTGCTGTATTGCTTCCATTCCTGCACGGTCATTGTCAAAGAAACAGTGGATGCGCTCATAGCTTCCCAACGGATAGAGTGCCTTGGGAACATTGGCTACGGAATTAAGAACTATGTAATCCTGTCTGTCGAAGTCGGGTGATTGCGGACAGCTTTCCAGTCTTAAGGTCAGAAAGGAAAGGTAATCCATAAATCCCTCAAAAACGTAACATGCACTCCTTGGCTTTCCTGACTGTCTGATATGGGATATTTCTTTTGGTGCGATACATCCCTTGAAATATCGGTTGCGGATTTCATATCCACCCGATATGTTCGGAAAGGCAATGGCGAAATAACGTTTGCCGTTGTGGGTGAAACGGGCTTCTTTACATTCTCTTTTCGCCAGTGCCGTGTTTATCCCTCTTTCCTGTAGATAGGCAAGCAGGGCAGGAGAAGTCAGCTGTACAATGTCCAACTCCTGAAAACTCGGTTCGGAAAATGACTGCTTGCCAAAAGAGAAAGATACGGGACGGATGTGCGGAGTCTGTTCCTCGATTTTCTGTAGAAGATAAGGTACATAGTCGGAACAGTAGAGTTCCTGTGCCAGTGCAATGATATTTCCACCTTTACCAATTGCAAAATCATACCATTGGTTGCGTTCGGTATTTATTTTGAACGAGGGCTCTGTCTCTTCCCGTAACGGGGATTTATACCACAGGTTGATACCTTGCTGCTTGACGGGAGAATGTCCCAAACTGTACAGAAAATCCGCTATCCTGATTTGTTTTGCTGTTTGTATATCCATAATAAGATGAGTGTTTGAATAATGGTTGGAATATTTATTTCTCTTTTCGCCCGTACCTTTTTATGAAGTACGGTCTGTATAATCACTTCACTTTATTTTCGTATATATAGGATACGGTAATAAAGTGAAGCGGTTTTACATTCTCTGCAACCGCTTCGCTTTATCCTTAATATATAGACCTGCCGAATAAAGTGAAGTGATTACAGGTTAGACGGTCTAATAGTGAAAGTCTGGCTTGAACGTGTATTTCCTGCCGTTCTCCTGTACTATCATCCGTTTGTTCCGGAGCATGGTGATAAGTGATACTGCTTTTTGATGGTTCAGTTTTACACCTACCGACATATATGCCTTGACTAAGGCGGTTTCCAGATCCTTGTAGCCGTATTCCTCTTTCAGCCCGAAAGCCGCTTCCAGTGCTATGCGGTGCTGTTGTTCGGTAATATGCCTGTAAGGGTCGAACTTTTCCTCTTCCGGTCTTCCGGGTTTCTTCGCTTCGGGTCTGTACCCCTCTATGAGTTCAGGCAATGCATTGTTGTTGATACGGAAAGCGAAAGGTTCGAAATCCATTGCACGGATGTGCATGGCTGAAACATTGCTTATATCCCCGTTGCTCTTGTCCTTTTCCACCAGCAGAACGGTTTCCGCCTTGTTGTTCAGCTCCGTACCGATATGCCCTCTTGCGTTTTCATCGCCTTTGTTCTGGTGGAGTATCGTATGGATGTGTATCTGCCTGTCATCCGTCCACTGCATCAGTTTGGATATAATACGTGTCGATTCTCCCGGACTGTTGATGTCATATACCATATCGCGGATGCCGTCTATGATTACAAGCCCTATGTCCGGTGTATTATAGATAGCCTGTTCGACAATCCTGATACGCTGTTCGGGCGTGTATTTCCTCAAAGCGAGAAACTCCAGATGTTCATTGTCCCTGTCATCAGGAAGACCGGCCAGCCGTAAAATACGTTTCATGACTTTCAGACAGTGATAATGGCTTTGTTCCGTGTCCACATAAAGAATCTTCCTTTTTTCTTCCGGTAGTTCCGCAACATACCGCAGTACCGTACCGTTTTTCAATGCGGCGGCTACGATAGCCGATACATTGAAAGTCTTTTTACTCTTGGCTTTGCCGATGGATGCACTGAAATTGCCCAGTGTACCAATGACCGAACCTTGCACTTTTAGAATCTCAGGTGCTTTTTCGTAGATTTTCGACAGGCTCAGGCGTGAAGCTTGCCAAAGGATTATTGCCTGTTCTGCCGAAATCTCCTTTATTTCTTTCATATAGTCCATAAACATACCTCCCATTATTTCCGTCCTCCTGTTTTCTTCCCGGCAAGCTCAAGAGCCAATTCCGCATCTACGATAATCTTGCGCCCTATCTGGGTAATCGCCTTGTCTATCTTACCGCTTTTCTTTATGCGGTTGGCAGTGGGCAGACTGCACCCGAACAGTTTGGCTATACCGAGTATTCCGTACACATACTTCTTTTCCGTGTCTGTAACGGGTTGCGGCAATGCTTCGGCCTGACCTGAAGCGTGCTTACTCAGGAATATGAATTCTTCGCCTGTCATCTGCCAGACGGGTTTTGATAATAATTCTTGGATATTTGTCATCGTCCAATCTATTTAGTCGTTAAACAATCAGCCCTGCGCACTGGCTGTTATTTCTGTTCTCGAACGATGCAAAATTAGGTAGGGTTATGAGTGGTAAGGATGTGGACGGTACAAACTGAATATCATTGTATCTTATTGAATATCAGAAAATAAAAATACCACTCAAAAATTATTTTGAGTGGTAAAAGTGGAACTTTCGTAAAGTATCAGGATATATCACGGATTATCTGAATATATGTTCCATTTCCTTGGCGAAATTTTGGTTGCTGTCACTGGGGAAATCTGAAACAGGCTCCTTATACTTGGATTTGTAGTAGCTGTCGTCAATATCCAGCAGTTTCAGTATTCTGTCTTTCCATTTGTCCCTGTCCTGTTTGGAGAGTTTCTCGCTCATCAGGAATATCAGATAGCATACACGTATTTTCTCTCTCGGTTTTATTTTCAGCTTACAGTTGCAGGGGTGAAGATTCATATTGGCATAGAAATCCGGTGCGGAAATTTCTTCGAACTGTTCTCCTATGCACACCTCATGAATGAGCGAAAGTAATTTCATGCTGAAATATTCCTGTTGTTCTTCTGTCGTTTCCTGCTGACTGATTGGCTCGCTTGATTTATTCTCTTGCTTTCCGTCAGGAATGTATTTCTTCAATATATCCAGAAAAAGGCAGCTTTGACGGTATATGTCCGCACAACAGTTCTTCATGTATTGGAATGCCTCTGTTCTTGCAGCCTTTTGCTGATCATAGAGTTTGTTCAGTTTGGCTTTTTCCCTGTCATATTCAGCCTTGCAGCGTTCATATTCTTTCTCTGCCTGTTTTTCCTCTTCGGCTGTATGCTCCCTGTAACCAATGGAATCATACCTGTTGTTGGCTTCATTCAGCGGCTTGCTCAGACTTCTTGTAACATCCAGCTGGGCTTCAATTTCCTGAGAATACCTTTCCATGTGCTGATAGCAAGCACGTTCTATGGCTCTGTCACTTAACGGGCGTATCTCATAAGCCTGTATGCTCTTTTCTATTTCAGTTTTCAGGCTGTTGAGTATCAAGGTGTATTGCTCTTTTTGCTTGTCAAGCACCAGTTCAAGGATAGCGGCTTCAAAGGATTTCATGTCATTATACTCCTGATAGAAATCCGATATGAATTTCTGCCTGTCAAAAGAAAAAGCGTAATTATCTATATAGTCTCTGTATATTCTGTTGAGTTCTCCATATTGGGGAATCATCGTCTGTATCTTTCCTGCCATATACTTTATATTATGGGTTCTTGTCCTTGTCAAGGAATAAGGTCAGTTCTTCTTCCACTTCTTCTATACTCGGTAGGGCAGATTTCAGATTTTCGGGTACTGCCTTGCTCAATTGATAGTCGCTGATACCTATCGGCTGGTCATATCCAGCCAAGGCATATTGTGCCACGACCTCATCCTTACCCCTGCACAGCAAAAGACCGATGGTCTTGTTATCATTTTCTCCCCTCAGTTTATCATCTACAACATTGATATAGAAATTTAACTGCCCTGCATATTCCGGTTTGAATGGCGTTGCTTTCAATTCCACGACGACATAGGCGTGGAGCTTGATATTATATAGGATCAGGTCGGCGAAAAAGTCACTGTCCCCAATCTGGAAATGTTTCTGTCTGGCAACGAAAGCAAAGCCGTTACCCATTTCCAGCAAGTAACGGGTTACATGCTTTACCAGCTGTTCTTCTATATCCCTTTCGTCAGCCTTTTCCTTTGCTCCTGCCAAGTCAAAGATATACGGGTCTTTTAACAGATAATTGGCAAGATCGCTTTGAGGTGCCGGAAGTGTGGCAGTGAAGTTGTTTACCTTGTTACTCTTGATTTGTCTGTCATACAGATTACTTTCAATCTGCATTTTCAGCACATTACTGCTCCAACCCATTTCTACAGATTGTTTCATATACCAATACCTTACACCTAATGGTAGCGGATTATTGAGTATGACCATATGGCTTGCCCAATTTATTCTTGCAATCGGTGACGCCAAGAATAAATCTTCTATATCCTCTATTTTTATTTTATAGATGGTTGCTACTGTTTTTTCTACATTCTGAAATTGCGCAGGAACCTCCTGCGTAATTTCTAAAGATTGATTATCAGCTGATTGTATTTGCGCAGTAAGCTCCTGCGTAAATTGCCCGCTGTTGAGTTTAAGGACTTCATTAGTAATGTTTTGAATATTAGGGACTGACAGTATTGAATCTGTTTCAATAAAACTACGAAGTACATTTAACGGATATAAACGGGCAAACTGGCACATATAAGTAAGATTACGCTCCGAATATCCCTTCTTTTCAGGATAATTGAATCTGATTGCCTGTGCCAACTTCTTGATAATTTTACCACCCCAGCCATGCAGGTTTTGGTGGTACAGTATATAATTGCCCATTTTCCAGTAATGGAACAACATCTGGGCATTGGCTGCGGTAATGAGCCGGACTTGTGCCTGTTCTATTTCCGAACCGACAGCATGGACAAAGGCATCAAAATGACCTTTCTTTATATTATGTTCGTTGTTATTTTCCATATTACTAACTATTACTTAACAAAGATAACTCTAATAATGGATAATCTGTGAAACAGACTGATACTTTTATAGTTGGTTAAACTTGTTCATTGCATTAGCCTTAATATCATCGGCTATGTCAATGTAGGGCTTCATGGCTTTATAATCACTGTGTCCTGTCCATTTCATTACAACCTGTGCCGGAATACCTAGAGCCAGCGCATTACAGATGAATGTTCTTCTTCCTGCATGAGTACTGAGCAATGCGTATTTCGGGGTAACTTCATCTATGCGCTCATTCCCTTTATAGTAGGTTTCACGTATAGGTTCGTTAATTTCTGCCAGTTCTCCCAGTTCTTTCAGATAATCATTCATTTTCTGATTGCTGATAACAGGCAATACCATGTGGTTTTCAAAATGGATGTCCTTGTATTTTTCAAGTATGGCTTTACTGTACTTGTTCAGTTCAATATTCAGACTATCTGCCGTTTTAACGGTGGTGACTTCTATATGGTCGGACTTGACATCACTTCTCTTTAGGTTGCGAACATCTGAATAACGCAGACTGGTAAAGCAACAGAACAGGAAAACATCCCGGACACGTTCCAGATACTGTTTGTCTTTGGGTATCTGATAGTCTTTAAGTCTGTTCAGTTCTTCCCATGTCAGGAAGATTACCTTCTTGGGGGTGGTTTTCAATTTCGGTTTGAACGTATCGTATGCTATATTCTGGTGATAGTCTTTCTTGAAGCTCCACCGCAGGAACCATTTGAGGAATCCCATTTGTTTACCGATGGTACTGTTCCTCATATCCTTTTTGTCGCGCAGGAAATTGACATATTCGTTCAGTCCGAATTCATTGAAATATTCAAAGGTTAAATCTTCCTTGAACTCCTTGAGGTGATTTTTAACGGCTGCAAACTTTTCGTATGTGGATTCAGTCCAGTTATTCTGGTTGCCGCATTCTTTTACAAATTCATCGAATACCTCCCAAAAACTTATCTTTACGTCTTCCTGGTCTTCACTTGTATCTTTCATCCGCAGGTTGAATGCGTCCTTTAGCTGTTGGGTAGTGGGCATGGCTTCCTGTACCTCAAATTCCTTGAACACGTTTTGAATTTCGGTATAGTATTTCAGCAGATCGGCATTGATTTCAGATGCACTTTGCTTTAGTTTGTTGGTACACCCGTTCTTCACTCGCTGCTTGTCAGCATCCCACTTGGCTACATCAATGCGGTAACCCGTTGTAAACTCAATACGCTGACTTGCGTATATGACACGCATACGGATAGGCACGTTCTCCACGATTGGCACACCGTTCTTCTTCCGGCTTTCCAATGCAAAAATGATGTTTCGTTTGATATTCATAATTGGGTGTGTTTGAAATTCTACACCCAAATATACACCCAATATTTGGAATAGCAAAAGATATTCAGAAAGATTTAGATTTACTATGTACTCCAAATAGTGCTTGATTATTAATGATTTGCAATTTTATGATATTTCTTGAATATGTAGGTTCGAGAGCCTATCTCTCCGCTTCGCGTAGCGAACTAAATCCCTAAGTTTCAATAACTTGGGGATTTTTTATTTCTCGTCATATATTTCTTGACCCACTTTTTGACCCAGTTCTTGACTCACTTTTTGACCCACTTTTTACTCCGAACACTTTTTAACATGAAATTGTTTTTTATTTGTGTAAACATTTTTCAACGTGTGTTTACTTATTGATTATCAAGATTTTACGCAATTAATCAAAAAGGGGATTTGAACCTTTGTTATCAATCATTTCATTCGTCTTGTCAGAACGCTATCTA
>CALKIW010000179.1 GCA_937995875.1 uncultured Bacteroidales bacterium
CGATGGATATTGACATTCATCTTGTTGGAGATGATGTCGGCGACATCGTAAAGCATGGCTTTGCGGTCGATGCCATGTATTTCTATGGTTGCGTCGAAGAAAAGCTCCTTGTGCATATTCCACTTGGCGTCGAGGATTCGAGGGCCAAAACTCGATTTGAGTTTGCTGGCTACGGGACATGACCGCTTGTGAATTTCTACACGGTTTTTGCCGTCTATAAATCCTAAAATATCATCGCCGGGAATGGGGTGGCAGCAATCGGGGAAGATATACATACCAATAGTTTCCTCGCTGATGATACAGGGAAGTTTCTTGTTGAAGCCTTCTCCGACAACCAACAAATCCTTTCGGGATGCCTGCAGGCGCTCGGCGTTTTTCTCTTTCTTGGCTTTTCCAAGGAAAGGAACAAACTTGCGCCATCCTGAAGTGGCGCTATCTCGCTTCTTGCCATGAAGTTCTTCCACATCCTTGTCGCCGAGAATGACGGCGCGTTCACCCAAGGAGAGCAACAGAGCATCTTGGTTTTGGGCATTGTGGAGGTCGCACAGACGGTCGAGAATGGAAGTGGAGAGCTCCAACCCATTCTTTTCCAACCAGTTATTCAGAATACCTTCTCCCCTTTTTTGCAGTTCTCTGCGATCGCGTCGGAGAATGGCTTGTATCTTGCTTTTGGCTTTGCCGGTAGACACGAAGTTTATCCAGCCCGGCTGAACACGCTGAGATTTGGAGGTGAGCACCTCCACTTGGTCACCGCTTTGCAGTTTATGGCTGAGCGGAACAAGCTTGTGGTTGACTTTAGCACCAATACAGTGGCTGCCTAAGTCGGTGTGGATGCGGAACGCAAAGTCGAGTACGGTGCATCCCGAAGGCATGGTTTTCACCTCTCCCTTAGGCGTGAAGACGAATATTTCAGAGGAAAACAGGTTAAGTTTGATGGAGTCGAGGAAGTCCATAGCATCGGGCTGCGGGTCGTCGAGAATTTCCTTGATGGTCCCCAACCAGTTGTTAAGTTCCTCGTCGTCGTCTCTCTTTTTACCTTCCTTGTATTTCCAATGGGCCGCAAATCCCTGTTCGGCAATCTCATTCATCCGTTCTGATCGGATTTGCACTTCTATCCATTGCCCATTGCGCGACATCATTGTGGCGTGCAAGGCTTGGTATCCATTGGCTTTGGGATGGTTTACCCAGTCACGGAATCGGTCTGGATGGCTTTTGTAGATTTGATTTAGGATGACGTAGATATGGAAGCAGTCGTTGATTTCGTTAGCCCAATCCTGTGGGGTAAAAATGATTCTTACGGCAAGGATGTCATAGATTTCGTCAAAGGTGACGTGCTTGTTCTGCATCTTGCACCATATAGAATATGGACTCTTGACACGTGCCTTGATATGGTATTCGATACCAATTTTGTCGAGGGCCTCACGTATTGGGTTGGTGAAATCATCGAATAGTTTTTTCCGTTGCTCTTGTGTGAACGAGAGTTTGTTCACAATGTCGGCATACTCTTCCGGATGTTCGTAACGGAAACTGAGGTCTTCAAGTTCGGTCTTTATCTTGTTGAGGCCAAGCCTGTTGGCAAGCGGAGCATAAATGTAAAGCGTCTCCCCGGCGATCTTGTATTGTTTGTTGGGAGCCTGCGAGGCAAGGGTGCGCATGTTGTGCAGGCGGTCGCATATCTTAATCAGGATAACCCGGATGTCGTCGCTCATGGTGAGCAACAGCTTTTTGAAGTTTTCAGCTTGGGCCGAAGCATGGTCGCCGAAGATTCCTCCACTGATTTTGGTGAGACCGTCGACGATTTGTGCAATCTTGTCACCAAAGATGTTTTGAATGTCTTCGACCGTATAGTCGGTGTCTTCCACCACGTCATGGAGTAGGGCGGAGCATATACTTGTGGAGCCCAGCCCCATTTCCTCACAGGCAATCTGTGCTACGGCAATAGGGTGGAGGATATAAGGCTCTCCCGACAGCCGCCGCACCCCTTTGTGGGCTTGTCGTGCAAAGTTGAAAGCCTTGGTGATAATGTCCACTTTTTTGCGATGGCTCGAGTTCAGATACGTCTCCAGCAAGTGTTCGAAGGCCGCCGTAATCATCTCGTTGTCTATCGCTTCCCTATCCTTTTTTTTATGCTCTTGTTCGTCCATAGTGATAGATATAAATAGGCGTAAAAACGCTTTCGCTACCTCACTCTAATTTTCTTTCCGGCTCTGATGTTGTTCCCCTTGATGCCATTGAGCCTCCGCAGTTTGGAAACGGTGGTGTTGTTGCGTGCTGCAATCTCACTCAGGGTGTCGCCCCTTCTCACGGTAACTCTCCTCGCCCGCTGATTGCGGGAACTCAGTTTGTTTCTTGAAGCACGCGCATTTCGTCCGGAGTTTCGTGCGGAGCTTCTTCTGACGGATGATGTTCTCGACGATTTCACGTTTCCGGCATCGCCTGAACCATCGCTCGCTACACGAGTAACTTGGTTTTTATTGACAATATATTCTGCGTCGTCATCAATTCTTACTTCCCGGCGCTTGGTGAGATAGTCTTCTCTGTTGTAGTTGTATATAGAGTCTTCGTTGTCGATAAAGGCGTTGAGAATTTCTTCCGGCATGCGTAGCGAAGACGGTTTGGAGTACCCGTTCACAATGTTTCTGCGATATTGCGGATTCAGGTCTTCCAACTGGCTTACCTCTATGCCCGTAACATGAGCCACCTGTTCAAAGTGGACGTCTCGATTGAGCATCACGGTATCGGTTTTTACGGGCAGCGTAGTAGACAGTGGACAGATATTGTGTTCGCAATAATAGTTCATGATATAGTTGGCCGAGATGAATGCAGGAACATATCCCCGTGTTTCGCGTGGAAGGTAGGGGTATATTTTCCAATAATCTTTCTCGCCCTTCGAACGTCGTATGCCCTTGTTGATTTTTTCCGGTCCGCAGTTGTATGCCGCAATCACGAGATTCCAGTCACCATATATCTTATAGAGATCGCTTAGATAGTGGGCAGCCGCATACGATGATTTTACAATATCCTTGCGCTCATCTATCAGCGAGTTCACTTCCAACCCATAGCGTTTTCCGGTGGCCAACATAAACTGCCACAGTCCTGTAGCACCGGCCTTTGACACGGCTTTAGGGTTGAGGGCGGACTCAATAACGGGCAGATATTTCAGTTCGAGTGGGAGCCCGTAGCTCTCCAGAGCTTCTTCAAAGATAGGCATATAGAAGTTTTGAGCCCCCAACATATAAGCCACAGAGTGTCGAAGTTCCCCGCTGTAGCGGTCGATGAACTTCTGAACAATGTCGTTATATGGCATTTCGATGATGGTAGGCAGTTTAGCCAGCCGCTCTTTGTAAACCGATTTAGCGAATGTGCGGTTTTCGTCCGGCATATTGCAGTCGGGGTCCGGCTTCAGATAAACCTTTGTATTATAAAGGTTCATCAGACTGTCCAACTCTTGAGTCATCGACTCGGGCAAATCAATCTCTTCCTGTCGTCCGTCTTCCCTTGTTACGGTAATCGACTTCTCAGTTTGGGCTTGCAAGGTGCAGGCACTTCCAAATATGATTGTTGCGAGTAATATCTTTTTATAATTCATCATAGTTCTTTTCGTTGTTTACCTTTGGATGCGGAGAGAAGGGAGAGGCGTATGGCCTTGAAAATCTTCCTGATGTCAGTCTTCCGTCATCCCGTTTTGTTTTTGTCAGATGCATTGCTCCCCTTGATGATTCATCTTTAAAAGTTCAGGCTGCATTGCAGGCCGATTGCAGAACTTTTGAAGGGGTTTCGCTCCGTGTTGCCATTGATCACCGCTGGTGAGACTTTCATACTCAAATCGGGCGAGATGTCAAATTCCGACAATGATGCATCTACATAGGCATCAATCACTGATAATGCGTAGACGCCAACCATTACGAAGAAACTCAGGTCTCTCCAACGACGGTATCGGTCTTTGCGTTTGCGAAATATCTCTTGCCAGCGTGCCATGTTCTCGCTGGTTATCTGATTGCCCAAGTGTAGAAACTGGTTATAACTTTGTGTATTCGGGTCATCATCCATAATGTCGAGGTATGCCTGACTGTAGTCGCGATACATCATATTGTTCCATCGCATGGCGTAGGCACACCCTACAAAGCCCCCGTAAAAGATGGGTAGCTTCCAAAATTTGCGGTTGTAAATCTGTCCTGATCCCGGTAACACCAATGCCAGCCACAATGCCCGCTTCGGACTTGGGCGCCATGTGTCCCAATCTCGCTTATGGGCTTTGGGCAAGCTGTCGGCTGTCGAGAGCAACATTGTTTCTTTGGTCTCCGCCGGCACCAGCTCTATAGCCTGAATAGTATCGTGAGAGAGACTGGCATCGTTTGCCTCGACGATAGGAATGTCCAATGGATCCTCTGTCTTGTTTTGAGCTTGGGAAGTGATGGAAAGCGTTGCCAAACCAACAAAGATACAGAGCTTTGCCGATATTGTATTGCGAGTATTCACTTATTGTTGTTCCTTGAGTTTGTCGAACGTGTGCATGATCCGTTCGAGTTCTTCCTCGTTGTTGAAGGGGATACTTATTTTGCCTTTGCCTTTGCTGTTGCAGGATAGGGTTACTTTGGTGTTGAGGAAATCAGATAATTGTTCTTTGAGGATATTGAATCCTTCCGGCAGTTGTGTCTTAGCCATTATCTTCTTCTTGCCGTTTTCTATGTCTTCCCCATTCTTCAGATGCTGTGCCATCTTCTCAACCTTGCGCACAGACCATCCGTTTTTCAGTGTTTCCTTAAACAGTTTCAGCTGGAGTGACGGACTGTCTACTGCCAACAGTGCACGGGCATGCCCCATGTCTATTTCTCTCTTTTGCAGCGACATCTGCACCTGTGCCGGCAGCTTGAGCAGTCTTAGATAGTTGGTGATGGCCGTGCGGCTTTTCCCCACACGCTCCGAAACCTTTTCCTGAGTCATTCCCGACCTTTCGAGCAGATGCTCGTATGCCAAGGCAATTTCTACGGGGTTGAGGTCTTCGCGCTGTATGTTTTCCACGAGCGCCATCTCCATCACGCTCTCATCTTTGATGGTGCGGATATAGGCAGGGATGGTTTTCAGCCCGGCCAGTTGCGAAGCACGCCATCGCCGTTCTCCGGCAATAATCTGAAATTTGTTTTCAGCAACCTGCCGCAGGGTGATGGGCTGTATGATTCCTATCTCGCTGATGCTGTGAGCCAACTCCTCAAGAGATTCTTCATTGAAGAGGTTTCGGGGTTGGTCGGGATTGGGCTCTATTTGGTCGAGTGGTATTTCGTTTATCGTCGATGAGCCTTGCGTGCGCACGGCTTCTGTAGATATGAGCGCATCGAGCCCGCGCCCCAAAGCATTGTATTTCTTTTTAACTGCCATTCCTAACTTCTAACTCCTAATATCAGTGCTGTCTATTTTTAAAAATCTAAAGCTCAACGCTTAATGTTTTTCGTTCTTCATGATAATCTCCTTGCCCAGTGCCAGATGGTTCTTCGCGCCGGTAGAGTCGGCATCGTAGAGAATAACGGGCAACCCATGACTGGGGCTCTCCGAGAGTTTCACATTACGCTGAATCACGGTTTTGAACACCAGCTCCTGGAAATGACGCTTCACTTCGTCGTAAATCTGGTTGGCCAGACGTAGACGGGAGTCGTACATCGTGAGCAGGAATCCTTCGATTTCAAGTCTCGGATTGAGTTTACTCTTGATAATCTTGATGGTGTTGAGCAATTTGCTGATGCCTTCGAGTGCAAAATATTCACATTGTACGGGAATAATCACCGAATCGGCTGCCGTGAGCGAATTTACCGTGATGAGTCCGAGCGACGGCGAACAGTCGATAAGGATATAATCGTATTCGTCTTTTATCGAGTCGAGAATACCCTTAATCACCTTCTCGCGATTGTCAAGATTCAACATTTCTATTTCTGCGCCCACCAGATCGATATGACTTGGAATGATGTCCAGTCCGTCGATGTCGGTGGTGTATATGGCATCACGCACATCGGCGTGGTCGATGATACATTCGTAGATAGAACAGTCTACCTCGCTGATGTCTACGCCGAGCCCGCTCGACGCATTGGCCTGTGGGTCGGCATCTACAACAAGCACTGACTTTTCCAATGTGGCCAGCGAGGCGGCCAGATTGATGGTGGTAGTGGTTTTGCCCACACCGCCTTTTTGATTGGCCAAAGCTATGATTTTTGCCATTTTGATAGTCTGGTTTTCTTGTGTCACAACACCATTGCAACCCTGATGGGGGACTGCAAATTTGCACCGTGAAACAATATAAGTTTAGGTTGCAAAGATAAGTATTTTATGCGAGAAAGAAGATAATTAAAGGTTTTTTCGTACTTTTGTAGGGTTAATGAAAAGGAATTGAGAGGAGTTAAAGAAAATTCTTGGAAAAACAAATAGATATGGAAAATAACAAACCTTTAATACTTATTTCAAATGATGACGGCTATCATTCGCCCGGCATCCGTAAACTTGTAGACATTGCGAAACCCCTTGCCGACGTGCTTGTGGTGGCTCCGGAACATGCCCGTTCAGGATATGGGTGTGCATTTTCGGCCACCGATTACCTGCGTCTCAAGCCCCGCCACAACATGGGCGACACCGAAGTGTGGTCGTGTAGCGGCACTCCGGTAGACTGTGTGAAGCTCGCGCTCGACCAGCTTTGTGCCGAGCGTCGCCCCGATTTGATTATCAGCGGTATTAATCATGGTGATAATTCTTCGGTGAACAATCACTACAGTGGCACGATGGGTGTTGTCAAGGAAGGCTGTATGAAGTATATTCCGTCGGTTGCCTTTTCCAGTTGCTATTATGAAGAAGATGCTAATCTTGAGCCACTCCGTCCCTATATTCAGAACATCATACGCCGTGTGCTGGCCGATGGATTGCCAAAGGGCATCTGCCTGAATGTAAATTTTCCCGCTCGCGAGACTTTTGAGGGGGTTAAGGTGTGTCGCATGACGAAAGGTCGATGGATCAACGAGATTGTGAAAGAACATCATCCGCGCGGCTACGACTACTATTGGGTGGTGGGCGAATATCATAACGACGAGCCGGAAGCTGCCGACTCCGACCAGTGGGCACTCCATCACGGCTATGTGGCCATAACGCCCACCCATATCGATGTGACGGCGTATGAGTTTATGGACGAGGTAAAAGGCTGGAAACTGTAAGCCGCAGTCCCGACACTGTAAGTAGAATCCCTGTAATCTCAGAGAACAAATGAAGTATTACCTGATAGTAGGCGAAGCATCGGGCGACCTGCACGCCAGTCGGTTGATGCAGTGCTTGAAGAAAGAAGACCCTTTGGCACAATTCCGGTTTTTCGGCGGCGACCTGATGTCGGCCGTCGGGGGAACGCGCGTCAGGCACTATAAGGAATTGGCTTATATGGGCTTTTTGCCTGTGTTGATGCATTTGCCCACCATTTTCCGGAATATGGCGATGTGTAAACGCGATATTGTGGAATGGAACGCCGATGTGGTAATCCTTGTAGACTACCCGGGCTTTAATCTCAAAATAGCCAAGTTTCTGCACAAGAACACCCACATCCCAGTTTATTACTACATCTCTCCCAAGATATGGGCATGGAAGGAGTGGCGCATCAAATCCATCAAACGCTACATTAGTGAGATGTTTTCCATACTGCCCTTTGAGGTGCCTTTCTATGAGGAGAAACATCATTACAAAATTCACTACGTGGGCAACCCTACGGCAGAGGAGGTCACCCATTTTCTTTCTGAATACCGGGAGACGAAGGAGGCGTTCTGCACCCGTCATGGAATCAATCCACAGAAACGCATCATTGCCCTGCTTGCAGGGAGTCGAAAGCAGGAAATCAAGGATAATCTTCCGGCGATGATAGCTGCTGCCCGCACCTGTTGCCATGAGCAGTCTAACTATCAGATGGTGTTGGCAGGAGCACCTTCGATAGAAGATGAATATTATCAACAATTCCTATACGATACCGATGTGGTGAAAGTAGACAACGAGACCTACGCTTTATTGGCTCATTCCACAGTCGCTTTGGTAACGAGCGGCACGGCAACGCTTGAGACGGCATTGTTCGATGTGCCACAAGTGGTGTGCTATAAAACGCCTCTCCCACGTCTTTTCCGATGGGGATTTGACCATATACTTCAATGCGACTACATCAGTTTGGTTAATCTCATTGGCGATCGCGAAATCGTATCGGAACTTTTTGCCGACCGTTTCGGCGTGGCCAACATTGCTGACGAACTCGGCAAAATCTTGCCCGGACAGCCTGCCCGCGATGTCATGTTGCGTGGTTATGACGATGTTCGCACCAGATTGGGAGACGCTGTAGCGCCTGAAAAGGCTGCGCGCCTCATGGTCTCCCTGCTTCAGTAGCACGTACAGGTATGTCCACGACAACCCCTACAGTCAAAACAGGCTCAAACCCATGTCAAGGTTTGAGCCTGTTCTGTTATTATGCAGTTTTATCAGCAACAACTTTTATCATAGTGCAAACTTATAGCCTACGGAGATTTGGAACACGCTGTTCTTGCTGTTCGATTCTTTCACAATCTTGGTCATACCCCAGTTGTAGCGGGCATCTACAACAAAGTTGCTGAATTCATAAGACACTTCGACCGGGATAGCAAGGTCAAACTTGTTAATGGTTGCGTCAATGCCGGCCTGCTCGAATGCCTTGTCCAGACTGAATTCAGCACTCACACCGTTTTGCGACACCTTAATCTTATCATTGACCATAAATCCGGGTTGTAAGCCCAGTTTGACGGCAAAGCCCTTAGCCACATAGACATTGGCCAGAATGGGGATGTTGATGTAGTCAAGTTTCATGGTGCCATCGATACTCCCTAAGTTTCCCTTGGCACCCTGCATAGAATAGAGCAGTCCGCCCGAAAGGCTCATCATGTCAGTGACCTGATATTCTATCTCGGCTCCTGCAGCAAGACCGATTCTCGAATCTGCATCGTCATCTTTTGTTATTGAGGCAACATTGAGCCCCACTTTAGGCTAAACAGTGATGCGCCCTGCTTCCTGTTGGGCATTGGCGCTAAGCGTGGTTAGCAAAACCAACGCACTTAGAATGATTTTTTTCATGTTTCTTAAATTAAATTTAAATTGCTGATTGTTCTGCTGAACGGTTGCAAAGGTATGTAAAAACTCAAAAATAAGAAGCAAAAACTTTAGAAAAATATGGGCTTATATGACAAAAATGTGCTGTAAAAAACATGGTTGTCCTATACCTCAGGAAGTGCTTGATACTTTGTATTTTTATTGACAAACACCCCTCTATATTTCGCTTATTTGAAAACGCTTTTGCTTCCGTCCGAAATACGCTGTTTTTGCGGAGGTTTTGTAGCTCGTTGATAATCAGCGTGTTTGGAAAAACGCTTTTGTGCATCCAATTCATCCGTCTGCGGTTGTATATCGAACGGCATCCCGAAAGAGCCTTAAAAACAGGGCGAAAGAGGCTTAGACGGGTGGCGGCTAAGGCCTAATCGCATCGTGATTAAGCCTCCGTCATAATATGGCAGAATACAAAACACAGAAACCTGACTGGTTTCATGTGACGCAAACTGACAACGGAGGTAAAAACATAGCCCTTTTTGCTCCAGATGCTCTGAAAATAATCACAGAAAA
>CALKIW010000180.1 GCA_937995875.1 uncultured Bacteroidales bacterium
TCACTCTCGTCTTCTGTCTTCGTAAATACCTCAAACAAGACTGGAGAGCCGAACAATTCAGGAGAGAGGAAATGCTCATACTGTTGCAAGAACTCTTCCTTCGTTCCAGCTGTGAGATACTCAAAGCCCAAAGCCTCTGCGTAATGTCTAACCAAATGTGGAGACTGTTGTCCATAATGTCCGGCAGCAGCTATAAAAGGGTCACCCTCCTGTCCAAGCCTGGATGCAGGATGGGAATATAGTTTAAATTCACTACCTTTAGCGTTATTAACAAGGAGAATGCGCAAATTCCTGCCTATGTGACGATTGCCCAACGAGTTCATATCATAAAAGAAAGCCAAATCTCCAATGATACCCAAGTGTAATTTGTTTGGGTCAGCAAGTGAAGCCCCTAACAGAGTAGAAAGTCCCCCATCGATGCCAAAGCCTCCCACGTTGCTTGATGTGGATACACTATTAGGTACTTCAAAGAAATTCCATGCTCGAAGGCTATTGAGTATACCAAAATGAATAACAGAATTTTCCGACACCTTGGGAGCCATATGCTTGGCAAGCCAAATATTGCATAAGGGCAAATCCTCTGGAATCAAATCATAGATAGCCCGGTATTCTGCATGGCACTGATTCAAGAAATCATGAGCCACTTCTTGTTGTTGATGAATATAATGACTAAAAAATTCGCATTCCGTCATCTCAAAAACATAACGAAGTTTTTTCATACTGTCACGAATTTCTCCATCTTCATTCACCCGCCAGACCTCCTTAACATGATTACCCAGTTTTCCACACTCATAATATTCTCCAGATATTTCTCCTATCTGAATTAGCAAATCCAAATTAAAAACATCCGAATCATTCCAATCCTGAGAGGCTATTAAAGGTGCGAGAACTCTATATTTCCCTTTGAAATTACTGGTATGGTCACAGAAGACCACCGCATCATATTCTGCACAGAAATCATCTAACACTTGTGTCTGTTCCTCCGTCCATATTAGATGGCTACCTACAAAGACCGCCATTCTACCCTGTGGTAATTCCGGGAAAGTATCAATGTTTGTAATGCGATTGATAATTCGGCAAGCAGGCAGCGTCTCTACCGAAAAATCCATGTCATCCGTTTTCTCCATATTAATATGGATCGGCCCTGTACCATGATGATGGATTTCTTGCAAGGCCTTATTCACTTGAATCATACAATTCCACGCATCGTCAGGCGTGTCCACTGCATTGGCTGTTACACTTATTTTGGCCACATCGTTTGGAAGTGTCCGACGGTCAATGATCTGTGCAATGCCATGCCCTATCTTGTTTTCTCTCTCTGTTGATGTAATAGCCACTACTGGCAGATGCCGATAAAAAGCCTCTGTAAGTCCAGGTAGATAGTTGCGCGAGGCTGTAGCCCCCGTACAACTTAACACGACTGTCTCGCCCGACTCTGCTGCTAGTCCACATGCCATATAGGCGGCACTGCGTTCATCGGCAGCCGAATACATCTCAAAATATGGATCACGTTGCATGCTGACGACAAGACTCATATTTTGGGTGCCGGGAGATGCAATCACTTTTCTTATATTATTGGCCTTCAGCAGATAGAGTACAATCTGAGTGTTTCGAGCTGAAGAATAATAATGGTTATCATTCATATTACAATGTATTAAAAATCAATACTTAAATTTCCGCTTCCTCCAGTCATCATAACCGTATCACCAATTACACTGTTTCCGAGATCACTACATAGGAATACTGCCAGATTAGCTAATTCCTCCGGAGTTTCAGCACGGCGCATCGGGTTTGGATAAGTAAGACTGCCTGGTTCAAGCACGTCTGCAACCATAGGCGTCAGGGTAACTCCGGGAGCTATTCCGTTTACAGTAATTCCATTCGCTGCTAAACGATGTCCGAATC
Organism: uncultured Bacteroidales bacterium; assembly: GCA_937995875.1. GTDB lineage: Bacteria > Bacteroidota > Bacteroidia > Bacteroidales > Bacteroidaceae > Prevotella. Next base: position 1,906 of record CALKIW010000180.1, read on the forward strand.
CGAGCGTCATTCCATTCATCGCACGCTTGGAGAGTTGATAGGGTCCCCATCCCGGACGTACCGAAGAAGAACTGCTCACATTTAAAATATGTCCATGAATACCATGCTCCAACATATAATTGGCAAATAACTGAGATAGGAAATATGGAGCTTTGAGATTGAGGTTCATGATACGATCGTAGCTATCCGGCGTAGTTGACAGCCAAGATTCCTTATCTCGCATACCCGCACTGTTTACCAAAATATCAATTCGATGTGTCTTTAAGTACATCGAAGTCTTTTCCAACATTTCTTGGGTCTTTAAAAGATCCAACAAGAGATAGTCACAATGAATTTTCTCAGCAGCTTGCTTGGTTTTTTCTTCATTGCTTCCAACAATCGTCACTTTTGCGCCAGATTCCACCATCTTTTTAGCAATGGAAAAGCCAATGCCACTATTTCCACCCGTCACAAATGCATGCTTCCCTTTTAGGAGATTTGTAGCTATGTCTTTGACGACAACAACCTCCTTTCGAACCAGTTTGCGAAACAAGATTTCTTTCACAGAAGTTATAAAATTATTTGTAATTTTTCTTACATATCCCATTATTTTATGAGCTT
>CALKIW010000181.1 GCA_937995875.1 uncultured Bacteroidales bacterium
CCTTTAATACGGCCGGCAACTGTTCATTGGGCTCATAAACTTTCACGCCCATCATGGTGTGTCCCCTAAGGCTATGTTCATGCATGATGAACCCTTTGAGTTGGAATTTGGCAGGTTTCGTATTACTTATCATCTTTGCCAAGGCCACTCCGCCTTCATGCACACCATATATCATAGCCCGCTCGCCTTTGTCTGAGCTGAACGACACATCATAAAGCGTCTTCACAAAAATTCTCATTGCCCACATCAATATGGTGGCTATAAAATACATGAGGAATATTTGGCGCCCCTGCAACCTTACAAAATCAAGTTCCAAGTAATATATGGCATAATGGGCTACTTCCGCAATTACACAGCTTAATCCCATTGCATAGGCTACGCGCTGCAAATCAACGAACGAGGAATATCTAATGATGCCACTATAGGTGCGAAATATGCGAAAGCCTATAATGTTAAAACACATGTACACCAGAATCGTTTTAGATAATAAAAGAATATTACCTAATGTAACCGCTCCCCGATAATAAAGCCAAAATACAAGTATGCCGGAGAGGTAACAAATTAAACAGTCGAGTATCAGTACACTCCAGTAAGGTAGTGCATTCTTTGTGAAATACCAATTTGCCAATTTGCTAAACACATTCATGTTTTCTTGATTTAAATATAACTATTATATCCAATTGATTTGCTGAAGCCCATTTCTGCCATTCAATCAAATGATGCGGTGTCTCCATCATATTTCATGAGACTATAATATCTCTAATACATCAAACATAATAACAACTCAGCCAAAACGGCATTGTATTACGATATAACCGCGAATGGTAATCCAGTTGTATTTCAATTCTGAAATTCCATCAACTTAGGTTTCTGCAAAGATACTATCTTTTTTACTACATCATTCAATATTGTCATAAATAATCTTCTAAAAAACGCATGTAGTTTTAATATTGATAAGCATCACACTCTATACGGCAATGTTGATATTTTATAATCATAAAGATTGGAGAGCTAGGTTTTTTTATTTAATTTTGCACATTAGAATATAACAGGGCTTGTGCGATTCTGGCTTGCCCTCAAGTAAAAGTGCAATAGAAAATACAGAATGGATACATTATTATTAATATTAGCCATTCCTTTTTTAGGAACGATGTTAGGGTCTGCTTTCGTTTTCTTTATGAAAGACGAAATGCCCTCTGTGATGCAGAAGGCTTTGTTGGGCTTTGCTTCAGGTGTGATGGTTGCCGCTTCTGTTTGGTCGCTCATCATTCCAAGCATGGAGATGTCAACAGGTTTGGGTAAAATGATGGTGGTGCCGACAGCTGTGGGTATATTGGCCGGTATACTTTTCTTATTGATAATCGACACGATAACGCCTCACCTGCACATGGGCAATGCCGATCCCGAAGGACCGAAAGCTCATCTTTCTAAAGTGACGATGCTTTCGTTGGCCGTCACGATACACAATTTCCCGGAGGGAATGGCTGTGGGCGTTGTGGTGGCCGGAACTCTGCAAGGTGGCGAGTGGATATCTGCTGCCGGTGCCATGTCGCTGGCATTGGGTATCGCGATACAAAATATTCCGGAAGGAGCCATTATATCCATGCCAATGAAAGCTGCCGGAGGCAGTAAGATGAAGTCGTTTGTGATGGGAACACTGAGTGGGGCAGTGGAGCCTGTCGGGGCTGTTTTGGTAATTCTTTTAGCTTCTGTGATGACACCCATACTGCCTTATCTGTTGGCTTTTGCTGCCGGTGCCATGATTTATGTGGTGATAGAGGAATTGATACCCGAAGCTTCGGAAGGCGAGCATTCCAACTGGTCGACCATAGGTTTTGCCATAGGTTTTGTGTTGATGATGGTACTCGATGTCGTGTTGGGATAAAGAATTCTCCCCAACATCTTCTCTATCTCACTAATCCCATAATTTGGAGAAAAAATAAGAACAGTATAGAATAGGGAGAAATGAAGAAGTTTTAAAGAAAACAAGTCTTCATTTCTCCCTATTCTATGAATCCTACGGTTGGATTTTGTCGTGCTTGATGAAGTGTTGCTAATGAGTTATTTTCTTTATTCTCATTGAGAACAACCAACTCATTTCACACCTTCTACAGTGTAGCCAAGCTTTTTGAGTCCTTCGAGAATGCCCTTTTCGCCCGGCAGATGTCCTGCCCCCACAGCAAAGAAGGTAGGTTTGGCAGCCATGATAGTAGGCATTTTTTTGAGCCAATCAGCATTTCGATTATTGATCAACAGATCGTCTTCTTCAGGTTTGTTGTCACAGCTGTTGTTCAGCTTCTCGTCCATTGCAGCTTTCAGCGCGTCAAGATCTTTCGCATAGAAAGCGTTAGCCATTTTCTCATTCATTTCTTCAATAAATGCTGTATGGTCGAGAAAACACATCAATAGTTCAACCTGACGGCTCATGGGGAAACTCCTGAACAGTGTTTCTGTTTGGAACGCCACTGTTTCCAGTCCGCCCACATACTCGTTGTTTTTCTTAGCCTGTGCTTGGAAATACTGGTCAAAGGTGTTGGTGGGGTCAAATTCGCCCATGTGTTTCATCATGAATGAGATTAAGGTCAACTGTGTGGTCATGGCCATAGGCGTCATGTGCCCCATCTTTGCCTCCACTTGCGGACTGCTTAGGTCCACCTGCATGGTCTTCTTGAGATAAGCGTTGAGTCTGGTATATTGCTCTGTGGTGAGTACATCCTTCAGCGTTTTACCATCCGGCAACGTCATAGCCGACTGCATATATTTCACGCTGTCGGGATTATTCATGTCGTCCCAGGCCAATTCTCCGTACACCTGCTCGGTGTTGGTGAGCGCCTCTTTCACTCCGGGAATCCGATTCACGAAGCCCGTGTTGGCTAAATGGTGGGTGGCGATGATGTAGGAGGATTTCTCCAGTCCGTTTCCGGAAATCTTGTACATCAGTTGAGCGTTGGCTCCAAGTGCACAGACGCAGGCAAGAAGCAGCGTTGTAAAGAATTTTTTCATGTGTTTTGTATTACCATTAAAATATATTTCTAACGAAGTGTCATTGATTTACATCGGGCTCTGCGGTCTCATTTTTTTCCAAGTTTTGCACAAATGCTTCTATGTCCGCTTTGATAGATTGGAACTGCTCCGACCGCATATAGCCTAAGTTTTTCTTCAATATGGGCACAAGGTCTTCCACGCTGTTGCTGTAACTGGAAAGCTCGTTGCGACGCTGAGTGCCATGCACGCTTTGATTGGCTATCTCGTTTTCTCTTTGGCGCACTAATTTTTCGCAAATTTTGGTCATCATAGGCACCACGACTTTGTCGAACAGATGATGCCCTTGTATATAGAGATAGGTATTTCGTGGAGTTACTCCCAACCGTCTCATATCATTTTTAACACGTGCAAAACTTCGGTGGGCGTTGGGATTGGCACGTTGCAGTTGTTCTACCTTCTTGCCAACCTTGCTCCTCACTCTCCTGACGATGTTGCCCACGTTGTTAAATGAGAATCTGCCGGTTTCTATGATGTTAAGAAAATCTGTGATGGTGAAATCTTTGTAGTTGGGTGTGCGGTAGTACCATATACTCCATATAAACAACGGATAAATGGCTTCTGAAAAGTCTGCAAGGTATTTTTCTATATCGAAAACGAAATGGTCGTTCAGCGTGACGGCCACGCAGACATCGTGGAGCGATGGGGCATAGCATTGCAAGTTTTCGATGGCGTAGGCGTAGGTGTGGAAGATATAAGGATTGGAGTTTACTTCTTTTGAGGTTAATGTAGCCCCTTGTTCCAGATAATCGTAGTCGGCATCGACGCAAGCTATCATTCCTTGTCCCACCTTGTTTGAGAGCAGCTGCATCATGACAGCCTTCTTACCACGTCCCAGCCGATTGGCTTGTGTGGGCAACATCACTTCAAAATACACCTTGTCGGTCTCGAATTGGCTGAGGATCTGTCTCCAAAAATAAACATCATCGTAACTCTCGACGTATGCAATGATTTTACGTCGGGCATTTTTGGATTTCATCCAGTTGGCTGCTTCAAAGTATGAGGAGTTCAGGTTGTCATGTAATCTTTTACCCATAGCTTTTTGTTGTTTGGTCACAGTTGCAGCATGGCTTGCTGACCTTTCAAGGAGGATATAGAAATGTTGTGTTTATGATACATTGTGAATGATGGTATGGAAGTGTTCCGAAGCAGCTATTCGGATATGGTGATGTCGTCCACCTCTGTTACTTTATCCATCCATCCATTCATAATTACGGCCGGACTATGGGTGGTGAGAATGATTTGCACGTTTGGATTCAGTGCGATAATGAGATCGATGAGTTGTTTTTGCCACTCGATATGCAGGCTTACTTCCGGCTCATCCATAAAGAGCACATAGTCTTGATTATCCTCCACAAGTACGGTGAGCAGTATGGCCAGAATTTGTTTTTCTCCGCTCGATAGCTGATAGGGTAAAAGAATCTCTCCAATCTGATAGAATCGTATCTCGTTTTCTGTTCTGACAATTTTCTTACCCGTGTCGGCAAATAAACTGTCTATGAAGTCCTGAAACTTTTTCTTGGGTTCAGAGAGTTCCTGTGCGTGTTGGGCGGCCTCAGGCTTCCCGCTTTGCAACGCTTCTATGATGCGGTTGCCGATGTTCACTTGGTAGTCAAGATATTTGCGCTGGAGTTTGAATAGTTGCCAGTCAAGCTCTGTGGCAATCGACAAGTCAATTTTGGTCAGGGTGTCGGGATTCAGCAGAGGGCGGTCAAAACTTCTGATGATGTCAAATCGTATGTGTGTGGCATCTTCGGGTATCAGCTTGACACTTACCCCATCAGACAACCCTTTTCCGTTGGAAAATGCCTTTATGGCTCGGTTTAATATGGTCGATTTGCCTACGCCGTTAACACCGCTCAGAATGTTTACCTGACGGTCTAAATTCCAAATGATATGCTTGCGACCTCCCCACAGGGATTCGATTTCTATCTGCTTGATATGGTCTGCGTATTTTTTCATATGCTAAAAGGTGCTTATTCTATGGCAAATATAATAAAAAACTTCATCAAACTATCTCATGCAACCTTTTTATTCTCATCTTTGTAACGTTTTTGTATAAATAGGTCACAATTTGGTATAAATGGGTCACAATGGAGAAGGGAAAGCAATGGGAGAGAGGCGGAGTGCTCATATTGGTTTATTTTTTAAACCATACGTTTGCAGTTATTGTTGTCTTGAAACGTTATATTCCAATGTGGTTTGCAGGTAGAATATATGTGTATATACTTTTACAAACATCCCAAAATGCTTGGCGTATTTAAAAACAATTTTACTTCTGCTCGAAATACTCAAAAATTGCGAAATCCATAGTTTGTTGATAATCAGGCGTTTTAAAAATTTCGTCCTGCGTCCTTAATTTCTTCGCTTGCGATTAAGTATTGAACGGCACTTCGATAACGGCTTAACCGCCATGCGGATAGGCCTTCGTCGCATATCCGTTAGGTCTTTTCCGCAGTGCGATGAAGCATTAAACGCGTCGCCCTCTTTAATTTTACGTAATTTAGTCGAATAAAGAAAGCTGGAACATAGCCCTTTTCTCTCTGGATGCTCCGAAAATAATCATCGAAAAACGGTAATAATATTTTATAAAATGAAGAGTGAAGAATGAAGAGTGAAGAATGATTGTATGGATTTAAAAATCGAAACTTCAATCTCTCACGGATATTCACTGATTAGAAAATCAGCAAACAGAAAACGCAGTATAAATTTTAATCTGTGAAGTTAAAGAAGTTAATAAATGAGGGATATTCGGTCAAATATTATTATTTTTGTAAAACGTATTGACAGCTATGAATGCTGTCTTTACGCAGAAATAAACTTTAAAACAACACGGAATGATGACAAAAATATATAAGAAAATTACCGATTTGATAGGCGGTACGCCTTTGGTTGAACTGCCTAAGTTTTCTGCTGGCAAGGGTTTGAAGAAACCGCTGATAGCCAAAGTGGAATATTTTAATCCGGGTGGCAGTGTGAAAGATCGTATCGCACTGGCCATGATAGAGGCTGCTGAACGAAATGGGAGCTTGAAACCGGGCGCTACGATCATAGAGCCTACAAGTGGCAACACAGGGGTGGGCTTGGCTTTGGTGGCAGCCGTAAAGGGATATAAACTTATCCTCACAATGCCGGAGACCATGAGTGTGGAGCGCAGGAACTTGGTAAAGGCGTATGGGGTAGAAGTGAAACTTACGAGTGGCGACGAGGGCATGAAGGGAGCCATCAAGGCTGCTGAGGAGTTGCGCGACAGTATTCCCGGCTCGGTGATACTCGGACAGTTTGACAATCCGGCCAATCCTCAGAAACATTATGCAACCACTGGTGTTGAAATTTGGAATGATACCGATGGAAAGGTGGATGTGTTCGTGGCCGGTGTAGGAACGGGTGGCACGGTGTCGGGTATCGGGAAATACCTCAAAGAGCAGAATCCCAATGTGCAGATTATTGCAGTTGAGCCTGCCACATCACCCGTACTTAGTGGGGGCGCAGCCGGATCACATAAAATTCAAGGTATCGGAGCAGGCTTTGTGCCCCAAACCTATGATGGCGAGGTGGTCGATGAGGTTGTAACCGTAGGCAACAATGATGCCATTCGGGCTGGTCGCGAACTGGCCCGAATGGATGGAATGTTGGTGGGTATTTCTTCGGGAGCTGCTGCTTTTGCTGCTGCCGAGATAGCCAAACGTCCGGGTAATGAGCATAAAAACATTGTGGTGTTGCTGCCCGATACCGGAGAGCGTTATCTCTCTACGGTGCTGTATGCGTTTGAAGAATATCCATTGTAATTTCAATGGCTGGTCTGACGGTCGCAGACGATGAAACCGTGAAACTGACGTGCTGTTAGATTCGGTGTAGAATCTTATAAGAAATGACTTGTACAGGAGACTCCTCATGAGGAGTCTCTTTTCTTGTGTTCATTTGAACGAAGGATCAAAAATCTCATTCAATGACCTGATAGGGGGAGATTTGTGTGAAATAAATGTAGGCGGAAACGATTTGTTGGCTTTTCGCTACCATATATTTTTTAAATTTGGTCGCGACAGTGGGGATATCAAGAAGGTGGAGGAGGAGCTTCTATGGGTTGTTTTGCGGCACCGGGTAATTATATTTGTAGCGGTCAGGATAGGTCCAATCGGATTTGGGATACCAATTTTTTTCGACCGACAGTTCGACCCAAATTGTAGGATTGGGTGTCCATCTGACGGCCGCACCAAGCTTGTCGCCCAACTCATTATAGCGGAATGGTGAATAGTGATACAATCCTTGCCCGTAAGGATAGCCGTAGGCTTGCAGTCCGTTGTTGACGATATTCTTCCGGCCGTAGATATAACCGGCCCAATGCTCGTTGAATTGGTAGCCCAACTGGCCATGCAATCCGCCGGTAGTATAGTTGTTGCCCGACCAGTTTGTATGGTTGATATATCCTCCGGCGGCAATCCATCCCTGCTTACCAAGAGGTTGCAGCCATGTGGCAGAGAGATTTTGAGAAAATCCGGCACCTTTCGGAGCGTTCTTTCCGAACGCTGCAAATATGCTCATTCCCAAATTCACATTGAGTCCTTGATGAAGACCGCCATAGTTATTGTAGAAAGATAGTGGGGCGGGAAAGGCACAAAAGGAGTTTTGTGCGGGCAGCATACCTGCCGGTCCATAATACATGGTATCTGTAGAGGCTGAGGTTTGACTGGCCACATCTATCTTGGTCGTATGGCGCTCATGGGCACTTGCGGGTTGCCCCTCTATATGAATTGTAGGCTGCATGGGGGTTGCTTGTATGCCGGTGGGTGGGGCAAATGTCACAGCCGAACTTCCCGGAACGGCAAATCCGGACGTGCCATAGGAGGAGCGTCTGTCTTGCTGTGCGGCAACGGATATTGTTGCGCAAAGCAATAGAGCTATCAATAAAGTTCTCTTGTTTCTCATTCTTTCTTTTGTTTGTGGCATGATGCCATACCTGAGCAGCTTTGCAAATATACAGAATGTAGTTGATAGCCCATTCGATGTTTATAAATTTTTATTATACTTTTATTTAAAATTTGCTAAAGCAGAGAGCGGTCGACATACAAATAGACAAAAAGTTTTGTTTTTTCTTATAAAATGCTTGTAGTTTTCAGAAATATGTTATACTTTTGCAAACAAATAAGAGATTAGATTAAGGAAATGAAATTCTACGCATCTTACCAGTATTTTTATTTTTACTTTGCAAGAGATTGTGAAGCGGGAAGTTGCGTGTAGATTTCAACTTAAGACTAAGATATACGATTAGAAGGTATACGTTAAAGTCCCGCTTCATAATGAATGAGGCGGGATTTTTTATACATACCTTTTGCAAAGAAGAAAGAAAATGAAGAAAATTGCCATACAGGGTATTCCGGGATCGTTCCACGATATAGCTGCTCGTCAGTATTTCATCGATGAACAGGTGCAGTTGGTTTGCTGTTCCACATTCGAGCAAGTGTTTGAGAATATCAAACTCGATCCTACGACGATAGGCGTTCTGGCCATAGAGAACACTATAGCCGGCTCGCTGCTTCACAATTATGACCTGCTTAGGGCAAGCGATACGACCATTGTCGGCGAATACAAACTGCATATCTGTCATTGCATATGTTGTCTGCCCGACGATGACTGGTCTACAATTCGAGAGGTACATTCACATCCGGTGGCCCTGATGCAGTGTCGCAACTTCCTATCCAACCATTCAGACTTGAAGGCTGTAGAGAGCGAAGATACTGCCGGCAGTGCAGAATATATAGCCAAGCATCAGTGCAAGGGGTGGGCTGCCATTTGCCACGCCGATGCAGCAAAACTTTATGGGCTGAAGGTTTTGGAAAATCACATCGAGGACAATAAGCACAATTTCACGAGATTTTTAGTGGTAAGCAATCCGCACAAGGCCGATTTTCTGCGTCCGCTGGACAAATCGGAAAAAGCAAGTCTTGTGTTTTCTTTACCCCATTCAAGAGGCTCGCTGTCCAAGGTGCTCACCATACTGAGTTTCTATGATGTGAATCTCACGAAGATACAGTCGTTGCCGATTATAGGGCACGAATGGGAATATTTGTTTTATGTAGATGTAACGTTTGACAATTTGGTGAGATACAGACAGGCAGTCGATGCTATTACGCCATTGACCAAACATATAAAAATAATAGGAGAGTATCGGGAGGCACCCAATCCGACAACCTGTGATATGATTACCGGTGTGGATGGAGTGGCCTGAAATCAAACAATCAAAAGAGGAGAACAGCAGGATGATTCAACCAGCAAACAGAGTAGATTCAATTCAAGAATACTATTTCAGCAGGAAACTGAAAGAAGTGGCCAAACTGAATGGCGAGGGACAGGACATTATTTCACTGGCTATCGGCTCGCCCGACAGGCCACCATCGGCCCAAACTATTGACAAACTATGCGAGGTTTCACGCATCCCGTCATCGCATGGCTATCAACCCACAGCGGGGCTTCCCGAAGTTCGCAAGGCGATGTCGGGTTTCTACAAACGCACATACGGCGTGGAGATAGATTGGAAAACGGAACTGCAGCCCATCATTGGCTCAAAGGAAGGCATTATGTATGTCACTTTGGCCTTTTGTAATCCGGGCGATGAGGTGCTGATACCAGACCCCGGTTACCCTACCTATACGGCCATCAACAAAATATTCGGCACGAAAATTATCAATTATAACCTACGTGAAGACAATGGCTGGCAACCCGATTTTGAAGCATTGGAACGTATGGATCTGTCGAAAGTAAAGGTGATGTGGACCAATTATCCTAATATGCCGACAGGAGGCAATGCTCGGATGGAAACCTTTGAGAAGCTGGTAGATTTTGCTCAGCGCCACAACATTGTCGTGGTGAACGATAATCCTTATTCGCTCATTCTCAACGAGCATCCAATGAGCATTATGCAGGTACCGGGAGCCAAAAGTTGTTGTATCGAGTTGAATTCCATGTCGAAGGGCCACAATATGCCGGGATGGCGTGTGGCTATGATGACAAGCAATAGTGAATACATCTCGTGGATGTTTAAAATTCAAAGTAATATTGAGAACGGAATGTTTCGGGGCATACAGCTTGCAGCAGCGGAAGCACTCGACAACAACAGTGAGGAGTGGCACCGTGTTAATAACATAGAGACTTACAAGCGCAGACGTGTGGTCGCAGAGCAGATCATGAGCGAGCTGGGGTGCTGTTTCGACCCGCAGCAGGTGGGGATGTTTCTCTGGGGGAGAATACCCGAAGCCTATGATGATGCGGAAGAACTGACAGAACGAGTGCTCCACGAAGCTCGTGTGTTCATCACGCCTGGATTCATCTTCGGAGAAAACGGCAAACGATATATCCGTATTTCCTTATGTGCGAAAGATGAACACATGAAGGAGGCATTAGCGCGTATTATACAATGGAGGAGAAGTTGAGGAAGTTCTCAACACCAATACTTCTCATAAAATAATAGTCAATTATAAAATTAAAATATCATGGAACTTGATTTGAAGCCATTAAACTTACCGAGTGACAATGAACGACCTTTTGTCATTGCAGGTCCTTGTAGTGCCGAGACAGAAGAACAGGTGCTGACAACCGCCCATCAACTGAAGGGCAAGGGTTGCCATATATTTCGTGCGGGAGTGTGGAAACCGCGCACCAAGCCCGGAGGGTTCGAAGGGTGTGGCGAGAATGCACTGCCTTGGTTGAAGCGTGTAAAGGAGGAAACGGGCATGCTTGTATCCACCGAAGTAGCCAAGCCAGAACACGTGGAGTTGTGCCTTAAATATGGTGTAGACATCCTGTGGATAGGCGCGCGCACGGCAGCCAACCCATTTGCCATGCAAGATGTAGCCGACAGCTTGAAAGGAGTGGACATTCCCGTGTTTGTGAAAAACCCCGTGAATCCGGATCTGGAACTTTGGATCGGAGCTATGGAACGTATCAACCAAGTGGGCATCAAGCGCATGGCGGCTATCCATCGCGGCTTTTCAAGCTATGACAAGAAAATTTATCGCAACCTTCCAATGTGGCAGATTCCGATGGAGTTGCATCGCCGTATTCCCAACTTGCCGCTTATCTGTGACCCCAGCCATATCGGCGGCCAGCGTGAACTGATCGCCCCGCTCTGTCAGCAGGCTATGGATATGGGATTCGAGGGATTGATCATAGAGAGCCACTGCGACCCTGACAAGGCGTGGAGCGATGCCCGTCAGCAGGTAACTCCCGACATACTCGACTACATCTTGAGCCTACTCGTTGTGCGCAACGAGTCGTGTACGACAGAGGGAATTCAGCAGTTGCGGCGACAGATAGACGAATTGGACAACCAGTTGTTGGAGCTTCTGGCCAAGCGAATGCGGGTGTGTCGTGAGATAGGACAGTATAAGAAAGAACACAACATGACGGTGTATCAGTCCGGCCGCTATAGCGAGATATTGGAAAAACGCAATGCGCAGGCAAGTCTTTGCGGCATATCACCGGAAAGCGTGGCTCATATTTTTGAATTGATTCATCAGGAAAGTGTCAGACAGCAATTGGAAATCGTTAATCAATAATAGGCTTGGGAAGACTTGCCGTTGTTAGTTTTGGATTTAATCCGTTAAACCTTGCCAACCATAACCGGCTGCGCAAGCATATATACAGTGAGTTGTTGAGATTCAATCTCTTCATATTTTCCAAAACACTCCAGTTTCCCGAAAACAGAAACAAATATGAAAATCCTTGTTATGGGAGCCGGAAAGATGGGCTCTTTCTTTGTAGATTTGCTGAGTTTTGATCACGAAGTGGCTGTACTCGAAAAGGATGCCCGGCGACTTCGTTTTACGTACAACTGTGAGCGTTTCACCTCTTTGGACGAGGTGAAGGCGTTTGAGCCGCAGTTAGTCATCAATGCGGTGACCGTGAAGTACACCATTGCAGCTTTCGAGGAGATCCTGCCTTTCTTGCCGGCCGACTGCATCATTTCAGACATTGCTTCCGTAAAAACCAACCTGAGAGATTTTTACGAACGTGCAGGCCATCCCTATGTGTCTACACACCCCATGTTTGGTCCAACCTTTGCAAACCTCAGCCAGCTCTCCGAAGAGAATGCGATCGTTATTAAGGAAGGCGATTATATGGGACGCATATTCTTCAAGGACCTTTATCGAAAACTCGGACTGAATATATACGAATATACTTTTGAGGAACACGATAAGACTGTAGCCTACTCGTTGAGTATTCCGTTTGTCTCTACGTTTGTGTTTGCAGCCGTAATGCAACATCAGGATGCGCCGGGAACAACCTTCAAACGGCACATGAAAATTGCTCGGGGGGTGCTTTCCGAAGATGATTATTTGTTGCAGGAGGTCTTGTTTAACCCCTACACCCATGACCAAGTGTCGCAGATTCGGGTGGAGCTGAAGGAACTTTTGGAGATTATCGACAAGAAAGATGCAGAGGGAATGAAAGCATATCTTGCTAAAGTGAGGAAAAATGTGCACTCATAATATCTACAAAGAATCATTCGTCACAACTGTTGAAATCTGATTTATAGTGATATAATACTATTTCTATAAGTATGTTGGCCTTTTGCAAAGTACGATCAGGAACACAGATAACAAAAGGCTTGTTGCTATTCTCACAAATCCATGATGCTTTGTGGGGATGGCTTCTCGCGTTTTCGACTTATGACATGAGGCTGTAAGGACTTATGGCTGAATATTTATGTTATCCTACAGGTTGTAAAATTCAATCCATAGCACTATAAGCCCAAATTCATGGCCCCTTACATTACAATCGTTATTATAATAATTATTTTGGATTTACGTTATCTTCTTAAATGATGCGAACTCATAACAACCATATAATATGCCTATTCTTTATGGCAATGTTAATGTTGGCCTCTTGTGGTGCTGACCGTAACATAAAACGTGCTGAAAAATATTTAGCACTGGGGGAGTATTATGATGCTGCCAATGAATATAAACGGGCGTATCAGAAAACTGAACCTAAAAATAGAGATAAGCGCGGAAGAATAGCAAAGAAGATGGCGTACTGTTACAATAAAAGCTTACAAACTGCAAAAGGAATTGCGGCATATCGTAACACTATCAGGTATAAACATGATGAGCCGGAAGATCACCTTACATTGGGACAGCTGTTATTAAAGAATGGAAATTATAAGGAAGCAGCCGCAGAATTTCAGTCAGTACTTGATACCTTTCCAGACCATAAACTGGCACAAACGGGCTTGATATCTGCTCAACGTGCTCCCGAAATAAAAGAATTAGGCAGCCGATACAATGTTAAGAAAATGGCAGTGTTTAATTCTCGTAGAGCGGAGTATTCTCCAATGTTGTTCGGCGATAATCATGACCAATTATATTTTACCTCTACACGCAATGAGGCACAGGGGGATGAATTGAGTGGTATAACAGGAATGAAACCCGCAGACATCTTTGTTTCAGAAAAAGATGACAAGGGTAAGTGGACTAAACCACAGGCTGTGACGGGAGGAGTAAATACGAATCATGAAGAGGGAGCTGCAAGTTTTTCAACCGACGAACGCGAAATGTATCTCACACAATGTGTCAGCGACCCTTCTTATCCTCGTTATGCCCAGATTGTAAAGGCTAATCGTTCTGATGCGGCTTGGAGTAAAGCTACGGAAGTGAAGCTCACAAATGATACGCTTTCAAGTTATGCCCATCCAGCTATTTCGCCTGACGGCGAGTGGCTGTATTTCACATCGGATATGCCCGGTGGTAAGGGGGGGCTGGATATTTGGCGCGTTCGAATTACTCCCGGAGGATACGGAGGCGTTGAAAATTTAGGAGAGCCAATCAATACAGAAGGAGATGAAATGTTCCCGACGTTCAGGCCTAATGGAGATTTATATTTTTCCAGTAATGGACATCCCGGACTTGGAGGATTGGATGTGTTCATCGCAAAAGTAGGCAAAGACGGACGTTATCATCTTTCTCACCCGGGTTATCCGTTGAATTCACAAGGAGACGATTTCGGTCTCACTTTTGAGGGAGTGTACAATCGAGGCTTCTTTTCAAGCAACAGAAATGATGCGAGGGGATGGGACCATATTTATTCATTTGAGAATCCGGAGATCATACAAACAGTTAAAGGCTGGGTTTACGAGATGGATGGATATGAACTCCCTGCGTCTCAGGTATATGTCATTGCGGATGACGGAACAAACGAGCGTCTGAGCGTACGCAGCGACGGTTCCTTTACAAAGGTATTGGACGAGGGGGTAACTTATTTGTTTTTAGCAACTTGCAAAGGTTACTTAAATCATAAGGAAGAAGTGACGGCTTTGGTAAATCCTAAAGAGTCACGAGATACCACCTTGCAATTTGCACTGGCCAATATTTCCGTGCCAACACTCATCGACAATATTTTCTATGATTTCGATAAGGCTACTTTACGCGATACTTCGAAAGTGGCTCTTGATAAACTCGTAACCATGTTGAACGAAAATCCCAACATTACTATTGAGTTAAGTGCTCATGCTGATTATAAGGGGTCTTCGGCTTACAACAAACGACTGTCACAAAGACGTGCTGAGTCTGTGGTCAACTATCTCATCGAGCATGGCATAGCGTCAGACCGTTTAACGCCGGTAGGTTATGGTAAGGAAAAACCAAAAACAATTAAAAGAAAAGTTACCGAAAAATACGATTGGCTGAAAGAAGGAGACATTCTTTCAGAGGAGTTTATTAAGGCAATAAAAGACGAGGAAAAGCAGGAAATATGCAATCAGTTGAATCGTCGTACAGAATTTTTGGTATTACGCACCACGTATGGTATGTTTGATGAGAAGGGAAATCTCAAAGCCCCTCCTAAACCCAAGCATGAAGCGGAGGAAAAGAAAGAACTCTACGAAGACGGTATCAATATTATCTTTGAATAGATAGAATATTGTATAGCCATACGAATCCTAATATAATGACCGTTCCGAAGATGAGTGTTGGCGACAATACTGTCAGATCTATTGACGAAAGATAGCCCACAATATTGCTTGATATATTACTACCGAGTACACGTAGATCCTCAACGCCGTCGAAAAGAATAAATAATGCCATTCCCAGAGCAAAGCATATTGTTGTCCATATTTGATTCATCCGCTTTGCGTGTTGAGGAAGGCGCTGCATCACTCTATCGGTAAATCCATCGTCGTCTATATCCTGTTTAGCTGCATTGAAAAACTGCTTCAACAGTTCATCATCGTTTTTTATGTCATTATTATTGTACATTCTTGATTATCTTTATCAATAGGGGTAATTATCTTCGTTTCATTGCATATTAGTTGTACCCGTTGGCTCTGAGAAAATCAGCCATTTTCTTTTTGCCACGTGCAAGGTGACTTTTGACAGTGTTCTGTGGTATGGAACTGATTTCAGAAATTTTTTCAATAGATTGTCCTTCCATGAGTTGAAGCGTAATACAGATACGCTCGTTGTCGTTAAGTAATTGAAGGGCTTTGTAAAGATCCATTTTCAAATTGCTGTTCACCGCAGTCGCCCGCTCGCTTCTGAGGGATGGGGCGTCAATGTCTGTGGTTTCCTTGTGAGTTCGCACATAATCATAAAACACATTATAGGCTATACGGAAGAGCCACGTGAGAAAGGAAGACTTACCCTGAAACTGCGAGATATGAGTATAGGCTTTCACAAACGTGTCTTGTGCGAGATCATCGCTCAGCTGACTGTCGCCCAGCGTCTGTGAGAGCAGGAATCGTCGTATAGGCGACTGGTATTCCTTCATCAACTTATCGAAAGCTTGTCGATTGTGGAATACAGCCACCTGTGTAACCAAGCGTATGTCTTCTTTGCGCTCCACTTACTTTGATGTCTTAGCAATGATTACTTGCCCAATGCCCCAACAGGCAATCAGTAGTCCTACACCGGCTAATAATTCAGCATCCCATACGAAGAACATGAGCGCTAACCCTACACCAATAGCTATATTCTTAATTCCTTTTCTCTTGTAATAATCCGGAGATTCCGGAGTGAGGGGTTTCAGC
Source organism: uncultured Bacteroidales bacterium (assembly GCA_937995875.1). GTDB lineage: Bacteria > Bacteroidota > Bacteroidia > Bacteroidales > Bacteroidaceae > Prevotella. Next base: position 16,061 of record CALKIW010000181.1, read on the forward strand.
TCCTCTGGTATTGGCTGTCCCGTTTCCATTGCTTTCTCAGCCAAAGTCACATTGTTATTGTGTCGTTTGATGAGGTAACGGATGATAAGTGCTATAAGGATGAATGGTGCCAGGGCACATAGCAGCAAGGCTAATATCACCAAGACTGCGATAATCACACCACCTACACCTATTGTTCCGCCTAAAATCCCGGTAATAAACTCTTCCATTTTAGACTCATCATCGTTATATATCTCTGAAGTGTACACGGTGTCTTCCGTACCAGCTACACTCGTATTGGTTGTATCAGAGAACGCCTCTATTTCATCTTGCGATGTCGAGTTGTTTTGCGATGTCGAATCGTTAATCTCTACCTGAGGATGATGGCGGTGACGCGGTTGTACTCCTGTAGCACTTGCATTAAGTGCAAACAACAAAGTTAATGCAATAAGATACTGTTTCATATTTCTCATTTCATTTTGATATTCTATGATTTTGACGAAACACAATATCAATTAGTTGCAAAGTAAAGAAAAAAAAACTATTTTTGCAATTATAAATACCTTTTGTTATGATATTACCTGAGGAGTTTGAAGAATACACACACAGACTGATGGGCAACGAGCTTTATGCCACCTTAAAGAAAGGTCTGGCAGAGGAAACTCCGACAAGCATTCGTATAAACCCTTTCAAAGCAGACCAATATAATGATATAAAAAAGCATATTATAGACAGTGGACGTGGTGATGACTTGTTGTGGTGTCCCGAAGGACTTTATCTTTCAGAACGTCCCAACTTTACCTTTGACCCATTGTTTCATGCCGGATTATATTATGTCCAAGAGGCTTCGTCAATGTTCGTTTGCCATATTCTTCGACAACTTGTCAGCCATCCGGTCTTAATGCTCGACTTGTGCGCTGCTCCCGGTGGCAAATCAACGGCCTCGCGTAGTGTGTTGCCTAAAGGGAGCTTGCTGTTTAGCAATGAGCCCATGAAACTTCGTGCTTCTATTCTTTCAGAAAATATGCAGAAATTTGGACACCCCGATGTGGTCGTGACCAACAATTATCCGAAAGAATATAGAAAGTCGGGACTAAAATTTGACGTTATTCTCGCCGACGTTCCGTGTTCGGGAGAGGGAATGTTTCGGAAAGATAGGACTGCAATAGAGGAATGGAGCGTTCAAAATGTTGAAAAATGTAGGCAGTTACAACGCTCAATAGTAGAAGATGTATGGCCTTGTTTGGTTGATGGCGGATACCTTATATATTCAACATGTACATTCAATGCACATGAAGATGAAGAGAATGTAAATTGGATAGCTGATAATTTAGGAGCGGATTTCGTTGAAATTGAAACAAGCGAAAAGTGGAATATAACAGGCTCCTTGATAGACAATAAACCGGTTTACCGTTTCGTTCCTGGCAAAACAAAGGGTGAAGGATTGTTTGTTGCAGTATTGCGAAAGCGTGGAGAGTTTGTAGGTGCTCTTGATTTACAATGCGACAAGGCTGCAAAGACCTATAAAAAACATCGTCGTTCCAACGGAAAATCCAAATTCGAGGAGCCGGCACAACCAATATACAGCCATTGGCTTAATGGCGACTTCTCTATTTTACGACGTCAGGACAAAGTTGTTGCGATACCTACGCGATGGTTGCCAATCTGTGAGCAAGCTGTCAAATATCTTCATGTTTTACACATGGGCGTTACATTAGGCGTTCATAAAGGTAAGAATCTAATTCCGGACACCTCTTTGGCCTTATCTTTAGCTGTTAATTCTGAAGCATTTTCATGTGTTGAGGTGGGGTATGAGACAGCTATCAACTATCTTCGCAAGGAAGCCATTAAATTGCCTGAAGGCACACCTTCCGGATTTGTCAAAATTACCTATATGGGTTATTCAATAGGTTTTGTGAAGAATATTGGTAACAGAGCTAATAACCTTTATCCGCAGGAGTGGAAAATAAAGACTACTTATCTATCAGAAAAACCTATAGATGTGCTCCAAATGGGGACTCATAAAAGTTTGAAACATGAAGATTAGCATCATCGTTGCAATGGCCGAAAATGGGGCGATAGGGTTTCGCAATCAGCTCTTGTACCATATTCCAGAAGACTTGAAGCGTTTTAAGGCGTTAACCATTGGCCATACGGTTGTGATGGGGCGGAAGACTTACCTTTCCTTACCCAATGGAGCTTTGCCGCAACGTCGTAATATTGTGTTGAGTCGGACAATTAAAAATATTACAGGTTGTGATGTATATGCATCACTTGAAGAAGCATTGCATAGTTGCTCGGAAAACGAAGAAGTCTTTATAATAGGAGGAGAGAAGGTTTATCGGCAAGCAATACCTATGGCACATCGCATATATTTAACGCTCATAGAAAGAGTACCCCTACAAGCAGATGTGTTTTTCCCAAAAATATCCATGCAGCAATGGAACTTGACTATAAAGGAAGAGCACGATGGCTATTCCTTTATTCAATATGATAGAAAATAAAGATTGCTTGTTTATGCTTTATCTTCGATAGCATCTTCCTGCTCGTCCTCGTCATCTATTATGGGGAGCTGGCGATCTATGGCAGCATTAAAGCTAACTATAGTCTCACTTCTTGAGAGTCCAAGAGGTTGCAGCTTGTCATGTATGATATTCAGCAAATGATGATTGTTCCTCGCATATAGCTTGATGAACATATCGCATCCGCCTGTTGTGAAATGACACTCAGTAACTTCAGGTATCAGTCGAAGTTTTTCCACCACATCGTCGAAAGTTGATGGATCTTTGAGATAAAGTTCTACGTATGCACAAGCTTCATAGCCGATTTTCTCAGGATCAATGATAAACTGTGAGCCCTTTAATACCCCTAAGGAGGTGAGCTTCTGAATACGCTGATGAATCGCTGCACCACTTACATTACATTCACGAGCAACTTCCAAAAAGGGAGTACGTGCATCGTTGGCAATAAGTTGTAGAATTTTTCTATCTAACGAGTCTAAATAATGTCTTGCCATATATTTTTATTTATTTTGATGCAAAGTTACAAAGAATACAGCGTAATTACAATTTTTTCGTGTATTTTTATTATAATCTGACACAACATTTCATGCAATGTTGTATTATAGTTTTTGCGCATAGTAGCGCTCTTACTGTATGATAAGATTATATGGGGCCTCAAGTTGTTAAAATTACTATCTAACCTGAAGCTGATAATATGTTGTCTTTATCCTAATATTGCCCTCAATAATTACAATTCAATTTAGGGACAGATAGTTTGGTATATGCTTTAGGCGTAATACTCTGTCTTTATTTCTATTCTTTTTTCTTTCGTTCTGTTGCAGAATAGGTGATACGGGTTGCCTTTGCTTGACGCAGGGCCTGTTTTACATCCGTGACAATCCCCATAGGAGTGTTTCTGTCTGCTTTGATAGAAACCGTCATTTGCTGACGGTCTTCAGGAGACATTCTGTTCTGCTCTGCTGAAACATAGTCTATAATTTCGTTGGTAGAAGCAAATTTGTCATTGATTTGAATACGTGCTCCCTCCTTCGAGATACTTTGCTGCCCTGCTGTTGGGTATCCAATGTATATATAGGTGATGGCTGTCTTTTTCGTAAGTCTCGACAATTCAGTGCCTTGTGGAACTTGGTATTTCACTTTCACGGCAACCTTTTGCATGTGCGTGACTATCATAAAGAAAAAGAGAACCGTAAATATCAAATCGGGTAGAGAGGCCGTATTCAAGCCCGGCACCTGATGTGAGCGACGACGGAACATACTCATCTGTCACCTCCTTTCGAAGATGTATTTGTATCGACACTGTGCATCCCATCATATTGTTCGGCAATGCGTTGCGGACATTCTTCTTTTACCTTATCGCGTTGATTTTGAGAAAGTGATTCGTAATTTTGATGATATAGCTGCTGAGAAGTTTCATTCCGAAGTTTTTTATATGCAGCGACCAATTCGTTCTGTACTTGAAAATAAAGGTCGTAGCTTGCTTCGGGATCAGCATCTAATTTGAACAAATGTTTCTTACCAACTTTTTTAACAAAGGATTCAGCCTGTTGGCGTAATTGATTTATAGCTATTGGTTTACCATTGGCTATCAATTTGTTATCAGCAGTAAGCTGTAAGGTCATCATCGTTCCCTGATCCACAAAGGTTTCTTCTTGCTCTTGCCTCTCGGCGGGGGGCAACTGTCGCACCAACCCTTTGTCCACGTCCATATTGGTTGTGACTAAAAAGAATATCAACAGCATAAAGGAAATGTCAGCCGTTGAGGTAGTATTGAGTTCCGGAACTCTGTGTCGGCGACGGTAGAATCTCATTTTCTACGGGTATATTTTGTAGCACCATAGACTACAGCTATGATGGCAACGATCATTAAAATCAATGAAGTATAGATAAACATATCTGATGCTTTCAGCCAAAAATAATTAGTGAAATGAGTGCTATTAATCACTATATTGGATGATGAGCCGACAAGAAAGGTCAGCACGCAAAGCAACAATACGCCTATGGTGACACTATAATTGATTTTCTTAACAGGAATATTGTTGATGTAACTTTCCCCTTTGCCTCTCATGCGTAAGGCTCTTATCACTGCCCATACGGTAATACCTATGCCACTAATGATAAGACTGTAGCTCAGAATGATGACCGCATCGGTAAGGAGGGGAGCATTAAAGTTGGGATTATCGGCAAAAGGACGAGTATAGCCCACAAACCAATACATCAGGAAAACCACAATGTACACTGCTATCAAAACATAAAATGCACGCATTGACAGCTTTTCGGCAGACCATTTTTTCCAATTCTTCATGCCCATCATTTAGCGTTCTTCAGCTTATATTTCATCACAGCATCGAGTAGACTAATGGTTGATTCCTCCATCTGTGAGGTAAGATGTTCTATCTTGGATAAGATGTAGTTATAGAAAATCTGTAGAATCAAGGCTACGATGATACCGAAAATCGTGGTAATCAGCGCAACTTTCATACCCGAAGCAACAATCGTGGGGCTGATATCTCCAGCCATTTGTATCTGGTCGAAGGCCATTACCATACCGATAACAGTTCCCAAGAAGCCGAGCGATGGCGCCATAGCGATAAATAAGGTTATCCACGAACAACCCTTTTCCAGATTGGCACTTTGAACTGAGCCATAGCTTATAATCGATCGTTCGATGTTGTCGATCGTTTCATTCACGCGCTCTAACCCTTGGTAACATATAGAGGCAACCGGTCCGCGAGTTTCTCTACACTGTTTTTTAGCTCCCTCTATATCACCTGCCATAATCTTGTCATCAAGGTCTTTCATAAACTTTTTGGCATTTATCTCCGACAGACTAAGATAAATGATACGCTCTATACAAAACGCTAAACCCAAAACGAGAGCGAGGGCAACAAGAGACATGAAACTTGCGTTGCCTTCTATAAATTTAGTTTTTAATGCTTTGTGGAATCCGACACTTTTTATAGGTTCCTCTGACTGACTGCTATTGTCGCTCAATTTGTTATCAAGCATACTCGCAGCTTCCGTGCTGTCTAACTCTTCGAAACTGTCTTCTATAGCTTTTTGTGATGTCGTATTCTCTGTAGTTACGGACACTTTCTCATGCTTTGATGCAGATGTATTCTGGGCATATAGAAAGCCATAACAAAAAACAAAAACTAAGGATAATATGAGACGCCTGACTGAGTTTTTCATCTCTACGTGGAAATTAGGTCAAGAACTGAGAAATGGTCAAACATCAAACATTCTGCGGAGAGAGGGGGATTCGAACCCCCGAAACGCTTTTGGCGTTTACGCGCTTTCCAGGCGGGCCTCTTCAACCACTCGAGCATCTCTCCTGGTTGTTGTTTAACCTTTCAATTTTATTGTGAATGCAAAAGTATTACATTTACTTCAATAAACAGGGAGTTCCCGCTGTTTTTTATAATTCTTTAATGATTGGTCATGCGGAGACGGAAACTCCAAACAATCGATATACATTATTATTGGCGATGGTTGCCACTTCTGACTCTGATACATTGTAGCTTTGTGCTAACGTTTTCAAAACTTGGACAGCAAAAGCACTCTCATTACGTTTTCCACGAAAAGGAACTGGAGCCATATAAGGACTGTCGGTCTCTAACACGATGCGTTGAAGGGGAACGGCTGCGGGCAAATCTTCACGTAGATGACTGCTCTTGAAAGTGGAAACTCCACCAATTCCCAGACAAAAACGGTCTAATTGCAAGAAACGTTCAGCTTCTTTCTGATTGCCGGTAAAGCAGTGGAAAACGCCGCCCGGTAATTCATTAGCATACGGCTGCATGACATGGAGCATCTCGTTTTGTGCCTTGCGACAATGGATCATCAGCGGCAACTGAAATTCTATCGACCATTCCAGTTGCTTCTCGAATGCCTGAAGTTGTTCTTTTTCAAACTGACGCGACCAATAAAAGTCAAGCCCACATTCGCCAACAGCAATGTATTTTAACGGACTGTCAGCCTCTTTGCATAGATTATCCTCAAACGCTCGCTTCATGTCAGAGAGTACTTCCTGCCAGTCTTCCTTAACTTCCTCTGGCTGCAGGCCAAGCATCGGAAAGCAAAAGCCGGGATGCTGACGACAGACTTCCATCACCGTTACGATAGACTCCCGATTTATGGCCGGAACAAACACGGCGCCTACTCCTGACTGTTTTGCACGACTGATTACCTCAGGGAGATCATTTTGATATTCTTCTCCATCGAGGTGTGCGTGTGTATCTACAAACGTTATTTTGTCATCCATTCTAATATTTCCTTTTCATCATTGCTTCGGCGTATGCCCTCAACTCATGTTTACGTGTATCGGGCACTGATACAACATCCAAATAGCGTTTGCTCTCCTTAAAATAATATTGAATTTTCTGTTGTGCCAGCTTGTCGATCCCTATTTGATTGTACAGCTTGGTCATTGCATTAACCTTTTCCCCACGATTGAAATTCTTGGCATCAACCCACTTGCGCAATTCTGCCCGTTGTTCATCGTTGGCTCGGTTAAATGCGTTGATGAGCATATATGTTTTCTTATTGGAAGTAATATCGCCGCCAATGGCTTTGCCAAACACCTTCTCATCTCCATACACGTCTAAATAATCATCTTGCAGTTGGAAAGCGAGACCTATCTGTTCGCCAAACTTATAGAGGTTGTCGGCATCTTCGTCTGAAGCCCCTCCTAATATTGCGCCGATCTTTAAACCACAGGCAAGCAACACGCTGGTTTTCAAACGAATCATCTCTATGTATTCGTCTTCGCTAACATCGTTGCGGGTTTCAAAATCGATGTCATACTGCTGGCCTTCTCCTATTTCAAGGGCTGTTTCTGTAAACAGATTCAACACTTCTTTCAAATTATCGTTGAGACCGACAGCCATACGCTGATAGGCCAAAACAAGCATGGAGTCTCCTGAAAGTACCGCTTGGTTGTCATTCCACTTCTTGTGAACAGTTTCATGTCCACGACGCAGATCTGCATTGTCCATCAGGTCGTCGTGCAGCAGCGTATAGTTGTGATAGGTTTCCAAAGCAACAGCTTGCATCAGAATGTCAGCAGGCTCTTCCTTATACAGATTATACGCCAACAACATCAGAGTAGGGCGGATGCGTTTTCCCCCCATAGAGAGCACATATTTCACGGGGTCGTAAAGGGTGGTCGGTTTCCTGTTGTAAGGTAGTTGTTCTATGAAATCATTAACCTTATGCAAAAGTTCTTCAGCAGTGTAAATCATGTTTTTTTATTATTTGTTCAAGTTGAGATTCGTACACTTTATATTTTAAAATTAATGGGAATGGCAAACATCGTGCGACACGGTTTTTTGCCAATCATTCCCGGTTTCCACCTGGGCATCATTCTGATAACGCGCAAAGCTTCGTTATCAAGATAAGAATTTATGGATTTTTCTATCCTCGGATTAGCTATGGTACCATCCTTGTTTACAATGAATGTCACCACCACTTTGCCTTCTATTCCTTGTTTCTGCGCAATGGTGGGGTAGCGGAGGTTTCGGGTGAGCCACTTCATAAACTCTACCATACCACCCGGAAATTCGGGGAGTTGCTCTACAACACGCATCACATCGGCGTCGTTCTCGACAGTTGTCTGTGGCAATGCTTCTGTGATGTTGGCATCTTTGGTCAAGCCATCTCCCTCATCGATGGATAACTTACTGATTACAGGCGCGATTTTGTCAATGTGTTCGGTAGGGGTTTTAACTTCTTTTACATTTTCCGTCAGCGATTTGGAAGCCGGTGCCGATGCAGCCGAAATCATATCCTTCATGTCTACTGCAGGCAGAAGCTCCATATCTTCTGACATATCTTCAAGAAGCTCTTCGCGGGCATCGGAGTCGGAAGCTTTTGTGGAAAATTCTAATCCGGTAAACAACAAGGCCAGAGCAGAAATCAGCCCAAGCAGAAATGCCTCTGTCCGGCGTCTTTCCAAATCGGCTCTTTCTACCTTCTTGATTTCCATATTACAATATTCTTGCGCTGTTATCGTTTAATTAACGAATTCCTTTTGCAAATTTACAGCAAATCTTGAAAAAAGGAGTAACTTTGTCGAATAATTAGATATTTTAAATGAAAAAAGCCATTTTTGCTTTTCTCTTAACGCTTTTTGCCATTACGGCTGCGGCACAGGTAGAGAGCCGGACGGAATACAACTTCCTGAGGCTGCCCGTGAGTGCTCATGCGGCGGCATTGGGCGGTGATAATATTACACTTATAGAAGACGATGAAGCCCTGATTTTTCACAATCCCGCCCTGCTTTCTTCGGTAACCGACAAAACCATCAACCTGAATTATATGAACTATATGTCGGGAGTTAATACTGCCAGTGCGGCATTTAACAGAGTGGTGAAAGAACGGGCTTCGTGGGCGGTTTCCGGCCAGTTTGTAGACTATGGTAAGATGAAAGAAGTCGATGAGAACAATATTCAGACCGGAGAATTCAATGCCAAAGATATTTCCATAGCCGGATATTTTTCATATATGCTCACTAATCACATAGCAGGTGGAATTTCGTCGAAATTTATCATGTCTTATTTGGGAGGTTATCATTCTATAGGATTTGGTGTAGACCTCGGTCTCAACTATTACCATCCCGATACCGAATGGTCGCTTTCTTTCGTATTGAAAAATCTTGGCGGTCAGCTTAAGGCATACGATGACAACTATGAGAACATGCCTATCGATGTGCAGTTGGGCGTCAGCAAGCAGTTTAGCAGTTTTCCACTCCGTGTTTCGGCTACGCTTGTGGACTTGAACCACCTTGATTATAGCATTTCCAAGCATTTTGTGCTCGGTGCAGAACTTATGCTTTCGGAGAGTTTCTGGATTGGTGGAGGCTATAACTTCCGTCGTGCAAAAGAAATGAAAATATTATCTGCCGATGGCAATAAAAGCAATCATGGAGCAGGACTTTCGCTGGGAACAGGAATCAATTTGGAAAGGTTTAAACTTAATGTGGCATACGGCAAATATCATGTATCAAGCTCAAGCGTGGTGCTGAGCTTGTCCTATAGTCTGTAGAATAACAAAAAGAAAATTGTCATGCAGAAAATTACAATAGCCGTTGACGGCTTCTCCTCGTGTGGAAAGAGCACAATGGCCAAGGATTTGGCTAAAAAAATTGGATATGTGTATGTAGATACCGGAGCCATGTATCGTGCGGTAACACTTTTTGCCATGCGTAACAACCTTTTCAACGAGGATGGCAGTGTGAAGATTCCGGAGCTGGAGTTGTGTTTGCCGAAAATCAACATCTCGTTTCAATTCAATTCGGAAACAGGCCGTCCCGACACTTATCTGAATGGAGAACTTGTTGAAAAAGAGATTCGGGGTATGGAGGTGAGTAATCATGTGAGCCCCATTGCCACTATCCCTTTCGTGCGTTCGGCAATGGTTGAACAGCAACAACAAATGGGGAAAGGCAAGGGAGTCGTGATGGATGGTCGTGACATTGGTACGACTGTGTTTCCTGATGCCGAACTGAAGATATTTGTCACTGCATCTGCCGAAGTACGCGCACAGAGGCGCTATGATGAATTACTGGAAAAAGGACAACCGGCCGATTTTGCCGATATACTGAAAAACGTACAGGAGCGCGACTATATCGATACGCATCGGGAGGTTTCTCCGCTCAAGAAAGCCGACGATGCCATAGAACTCGACAACAGTCACATGACTATCGAAGAGCAAAACAAATGGCTCATAAAACAATATGAACGTGCTATACAAGGGTAAAGCAATAATCAGACTTACTGCTCTTATCTGACATCAGGCCAAATACTTTGGCAAACAAATTGTAAGGGGAGAGATTCATTTAACAAATGCCCTATGCTCCCTTAGTTTTAGAAAATGCTGTTCGACGCAATCAGTGATTCGTTCAGCATTTTTTGACGTCCATTTTATAGCTTATCCTGCTTCGACCGCAGCTTTACAATGTAAAAAACAATTACTGTTTTTTAGCATTTGTTCACAAATCTTCTGGAACAAAAAGGATTATGTTATGGGCTTTATCTTCATCCCGTTCTACATGAAAAAAATGAAGATGTTGCGGTTAGCATCTTGTCGCAATGCGGTTAAGGTTTAATAGGAACTTGAAAGAGGCTTAGTGATAGTGCGATCAGAGCCTTGTCGCAGTGCCGTTTGATATTCAACCGCAGATGATAAAATAGGGGGCACGAGGGTGTTTTTCTGTAATGTTCTGATTATCAACAATATGTTATTTTGCGTATATTTTGCTTATTTTGGGAGAACTTAAAATGTTTTTTGAATACGTAAAATTTAAAATCCTGTTTGTCAATAAAAATACTATAATCCCACAGACATTGAAATGTAGGTTATCTGTCTCTTATCCGGAGAAAACAGAAGTGATCATAATGCCCCCAAACTCCTTATGGAGCATGGGGGCATTAAACATTGTTTCTTAGGAAAAGGCTTTGAGCCTTTTTCTTATATGTCCTATCCGTTATTCCTTACGGGTGAAGGCGATACGGATAGGGAAAGATAGCATGACGGGATCATCAGCCGAGTAGGCCATGTTATCGTAAGCATCTGCCCATGACATACCCCAATCACCGAGTGTAGTGTCGGTAGGTTTATACTCGTAGATGGTCATTATTAATTCTTCCTGATTGGTATTGTCATTATTTCTCATGAAGAATCCTACACGGTAGCTGTCTATCGTCTTGTCCGTAGGCGAAATATTGAGGTTTACATTCTCCATTTTCAAAACAGTGAGATCTACTTTTTTGGGTGGAAATCCACCTTTCTCCACCAGTCGTTCCGGCCGTGTGCCGATGTTGGTGGCAGTGCCTGCTGCAGTGAAATAGTTTTTCAGCTTGCCGCTGAAATGAGGCGTGAACTGATAATTTTTGTTGTTGCCCTTGAACGTAAAATAGTCGTTCTCCGGTGTTCCGGTAATCAGGAGCGTATCAGATAGACCTGTACTATCATAGAGCCACCCACCATTCACGACTCCAGCAAACTTCCATGTACCGGAGAAATCGGAGGTCCCGGCGATGTTGATAGTGAGCGTGGGATTGTTCCCGGATATGAGCGATTCGTTTTTGGCCATTCTCAATACTATCTTGTCGTGGCCCTCACGTTTTTAGCAGGTACTTTAGCGTCACTTGTCCCATGTTTTTTCCGGCAGGGAAAATGACTTTCTTGCCATTCACAAATTCAAAATCGATGTCTTCCACTGCCGTAGAAGCCTCATCCACTGCAATATCATATGCTGTAGTATCGGGGAAGAAGTAACGGGCACCTGTAGTTGTTTCCATCGTGATTTCAAAGCTCTTACGTATGGCCAGCTTGTCGTGGTTGCTGGCGAAGCTGTACACATTGGGACCGTTGAGCACTACTTGGATGTAGTCCATGAGCCCCAGACGTACACCGTCGGCATTGGCCAACGTCATGGTAGCACTTTTTGTCTTGCTCACCGACTTACGGCTAATAGTAACTTCAGCAGAGGAATCGCCTGCTTTAAACTCAAACCGGTTGGCCGATACGGAAATCTCCTCAGCCCCCTCACCCGTGAGGATGAAGGGTACGGAAAGATCGGCTTCAGCCGGAGAGGAAGAGACAATGCGCACCGTTGTGGTGGCACCCACGGAATTGTCTACTACACAGGTATTCTGAGAGAATCCCACGATAAACTTAGCCGTGTTGTCTTCTTTATCGGAACATGATGTGAGCCCCGCAAGGATCATCATGGCGAATAATATAAAGAGTTTTCTCATGTTTTGTAATTTTTATGAACGTATGAACGATAAATGAACTATTGTGGAACATTGTTGTAATATTCATCGCGAATAGCGTCTACCTCTTCCTGTTCCTGACCGTTAAGCAGGGTGGGGTCGGGGCGACGATATGGCGAAGTGGAGACGTTGAAGCCCTCAAGAGGCACAACCTCATCTGAGTTGTCGCACGAGGTAAGCACCGCCATGGCCACGCATAGACTGAAGCCTAAATATATTATTTTTTTCATATTGCGTAATGTTGAATTGTTGTTGTGTGTAAAATCAGTATTCGAGCTCGGTATATCCGGGATTCTGAATCATTCCTTTAGTGGTGCGGATATCAACTTCGGGAATGGGCAGGGTGTACATATAATGGAAGTTAGTGTACTTCCGACCGTTGTATGCCACCCAATATTCCGGGCCACCATTTTGCTTGAGTTCAAAGAATCGGTCTCCTTCAAGGAAGAATTCTTTGTGGCGTTCGTTCAAGATGGCAGCCAGCAGCTTTGTTAAAGGTTTCCCGTCACAATCGGTTGTGATGAGATCTGACTTGGGGGCCTCAGGCAATGTTTCCATCGTGTAGGGCTTCACGCCGTCAATGCGAAGAGCACGCAACTCGTTGAGCGATTTCAAAGCTTCGTCTTGTTTGCCGAGATGATAATAACTTTCGGCTTCCATGAACTTGAATTCGGCAGCACGTATTCCACAAAATATGGGCTTGATGCCTTGCCGTTTTTTGTTGATGCTGAAGGCATAGCGCACATCAGTGGTATCTTCTCCGTTTTGGAAACAGTCGATAAAGCGCTTGCTCACAGGACGAAATTTGACATTGCTGTTTTCAGTGTTGTATTCTGCATTTTGCGAGTCAAGACGATAGAGCATGATAAGATGATTGTTCATAGGTGTGAAGGGTTTGGCAATCATTTTTTATACTCTTCGCCCGAAAGCAATGGATGACTCTTAAGTAATTCCTGAGTCAGAGGTAGGCACTTGTCCCACTGTTCACTCCAGAAATAGAGACGGGCAAGGAACCCTTTAGCCACATCCTCTGTAAATCGGTAAATCTCGTCTGTGCAGTGATAGCTCAATGATTTTTTCAAGTCTGCTTCGATGAAATCGACAGTTGCCTGCATATTGCTACGGATGGGGCGGGCCTCCATGTCAAAGCGATCAACCAAGGGCATGCCCAACTGGCTGTCGTAATTGCCCTTGACCGGAGCCTCACAAAACAGGCGCAAGAGTTGAAGGTAGCTCGCAGCGCGCATGGCGTAAGCGGTGGCCAGCACATTGTTGGTCAGTTCGGTGCCTTCATCCTTCATTTCGTTGATGACGATGTTACAATCTCGGATTAAGCTGTAGAGGTCGGAATAGCTTACTCCTAACGTTCCCATATAATGCTTTAAATTACTACCGGATTACTCAGTGAGACAAGCTTCAAAATCATCGCAACCTGCCATTTCGAAGTCGATATTTTTATCAATGTCTAAAATGATAGGCGGGATATTTCCATTGTCAATTTCGTCGAGCCGATTGTGTATGAGTGCCGAAAACTCTTCTGCGGTCTTAGGCACTACCTTACCGTATGGCTTCACATCGAGATAATCGTCGCACGATGTGAATAGCAGCACAACGGTGCAAGCCAAAAATATGATTTTTTCATAATTGTTTTTTGTTTGTTATCTTCGTCATTTTCCCTTGAAAAGGAGGAATAGACAGATGTGAAAATTATAGTCCTACTGCTACACCGAAAGTAAATTGGCGTGCCAACGGGTAAACGGCTCCCGGAGTCTCCGGGTCGATACCGCTGTAGTTGGTGATAGTGAAAATATTGTTCATCGTGAACGATACGGCGAGCGAGCCCAGTCCCCATCGTTTGATGAGGCTTTCGTTGAAGCCATAGCTGAGCGAGAGAGAGCTTAGCTTGCAGTAGGAAACGTTCTCGAGCATCGAGGCATTGGCGATGGTCTCCGATGATGTGATGTAGTTTTTCAGTCCGATAAACTCACCGAACGCGTCAATGATGCGCGGATTGGCGTCAGTGCGTGGATTGGTAGGTGTCCAACGTTCGGTGGCATCCTTGCGCACATTGAGATGATTGACATACAAGTCGTTTATCTGTGCCGGTGGTGTTTCCACCGATGAGCTGCCAACACTAATGTAGTTTACAGGCGACTTGATGTTGTTGATCTTTTTTCCGTTAATGGAGTAGCTACCGCCAAGGCTCAAGTTGAGTTGCTTGTAGCCGACACTCAGGCTATAGCCACCATTCCAGGGCGCATTGCTAGTGCCGAGATAGAACAGATAGTTGGCATAGTTGTTACGATCTGCAGCCGTCTCAAACGAAACATCAGGGCGCCGCTCATAGGTGTAGATACCCAGTTGAGGATCGATGCCCTGCACCTTGCCACTGAAAATGCTACCGAGAGGATAGCCCTTGTGGACACCCGTAGACAGACCGCTTACTGAGGAATTGTAGTCTACCAACTTATTATAGTTGTAGGCGATGTTTGCGCTGGCCGTCCCCCGCCAGTCTTTAGTCTTGAGGAAGGTGCCCGTGAGTGAGAATTCCACTCCCGTGTTTTCCAGCGTCGACGTATTATAGGCTTGGTCTGAGAAGCCGGTGGTACGAGCAACCTTGACATTGGATACGGCATCGGTTGTACGGCGGTTATAGAATTCTCCCGTAAAGTGGAGTCTTTCGTTGAAGAATCCTGCATCCAGCGATAGCTTCCAGTCACGTGTTTTCTCCCAACGAAGTTTGGGGTTGGGTGGATTTTTGATAACGCCAATGCGATAACTGCATTCATCCGTTTGACGCAGTCTTCCAAGATAGTCCATGATGAGCTTAGGCGACACACTCTTGTTGATATTGCCAGTGTAGCCAAAAGAAGACCGCAATGATAGGCTGCTCATCCATTTTTTCAGCGGCTCAAAGAACTTTTCTTGGTCTATATTCCATGCCAGTCCGAGTGACCCGGTGGGATTGAACTGTTGGTCGTTTCCAAAGTTGTTGCTGCCATCGGTACGTGCCGTGAAGCTTAGGATGTAGCGTTTGAGCAGCACATAGTCGAGCGAGAAGTAGAACGAGGCAAATTTATCTTCAACAATACTCTGTCCCGAAAGCCCATCAACAATGCTGGCATATCGTTGTAGCTTTTCATAATCAACTGATGTGTCTTCAGGATATATTGGAATAGCCGAGTTTCCCGTCACTGGGTCATAGCCATAACGTTTGGTAAAAATACTTTTGGCATACTGTCCACGAATTTCCGATCCGAGAAGTGTGCTGATGTAGTGAATATCGTTGAACGTATTGAAATAGTGTAGCTGCCCACGCAGGTTGTAACTGCGATTATAGGTAGAGCTCTGCATGATGTTGCTGTAGGTGCGCTTTGAGGTAAATGGATCATCAAACGGGCGATCTTGCCATGCGGCGTAGGTGTCTTTACCGTTAAAATTGTCAGAGTTGTCAGTGACATAGCTGAAAGATGCTAAACCCTCGAAACTGAGATTCTCAAGAATATTGACGCTCATGTTGCCAATAAGGGTGAGGTTGAAGTTGTTGTCCTTCAACGAGGTGTGATCCATTTCGCGCATGAGATTGAAACCAACTTCAGGTAAAGGTAAATCCAAACCTCCATTGGCAGACCGGATAGAATAATATGTTCTATCGGCCGAGTAACTGCCATCATCATTGTAAGGACGCTCGTAGGGATTGGCAAAATAAGCATATTTAAAGGGATCGACGCTTCCGGAGCTTCCGCGTGACCGTTGCCATCCCATGTCGGCAGCTAGTCCCATTTTTACCCTCTTGTTGGGTTTGATGTCAATTTTCGAAGCGATGCTGTAGCGGTCATATTCGCTTTTCTTCACCAAACCATTGTTTTTGCTGTAGCCCAAACTGATATAATAGGTGCTTTTCTCTGATCCACCCGACAGTGAGAGGTTGTGGCTCTGCGAAACAGAGTTACGGAAAAGCTCATCAAACCAGTTGGTGGAGTGCTGTCCAGGTCGTTCTATTTCTGCGTCTTGTTCCTCCTTTGACAGCCCGGCATACTTGCCGTAGCCAGAGCGAATCATACCAACGACACCTACAACGGGATATCTGTTGCCACTCTCGAAGTTTTTTTTTGGAAAATTCGGTCCAAATATTCTGAATAGCTTAAAATGAGCGATTTATGAGTGTTTCATCTCAATAGAGGTAATGATTTGGCAATAGTTCCAACTTCTGCATTATGTATAAGTTTGCTTGTCAAACAACTCTTTTCGTTTGCAACAATACAACAATTTATTGGATACACAAAAAAATGCATGTTTTTTAACGATTGATATTGATAAGTGAAAATTCTGTGGATGAACATCTCAGTTAATAATTCCTGAGATATTCATCACACAGAACTTGGATATTGTATTTTAGAGGTTGATTTGTAAACCTATATTTTTCTAAAAACGGTTAATTTCATCCTCAGCAGAACCGCTTCCGTTGTATTTATCTTTGAAACTATTGAAGTTGTAACTTATGGAAGCTATGATGCAGCGATTGAAGTTATTCACCTTCCTATTCTGCACCACAAAATTAACCCTCTTTACATCGTTCAACTTCGAGCTATCAAACAAGTCCTCTGCTTTCAATGTTATCGTCAATTTCTTTTTAAGTAACAGTTTCTGTACCATCATATTGAATGACGAATAACCGTTTTGCTCGTAAATGCCATGATGTCCCTTAATGTTCCAAAAGAAATCACATCGAAAATGCCAATCGCTCCTTAGTTCCACTACATTTTGGAAAGCGAAGAGACCGTATGGATGATTGTAGTCTAATTGCTCTCCATTATATGATAGCGTGAAATAAGGTTTATAGACACCCACCGTCAAAGTAGGTCGCCAACAACCAAAAACAGGTGAAACAACACATTGCGCTCCTAATTGCTGGAAATCCTTGGCGTTGGTTGACATCCAAGTTACCGTTCCAGGTTTGCCGGATACAGCAACGACAGTCGGATGGATGTAATCCTTGATATACTGATAATTTAACTTGAAGTCGAATATGCTATAATTCACACTAAGTTCTGTATCATACACGTATTGCGGTTTCAAATAAATGTTGCCTTGCTCGTAATGGTATTGATTGTTGTAGCTCACACTGTTGTTCAACTGACGAAACGAAGGACGGTTGACCCTGCTACTGAAATCAAAATTCATCCCCACTATCCCAAATATAGTGGAAAGAGAAAGGGATGGAAGTAAGTCCGAATAATTGGTCTTGTTCTTTTCTTCTCCTTGGTCTGTGTTGATGGCATGAATGTACTCATAGCGAAGCCCGATGCTTCCTTTCCATTTGGAGGCAGACAAACGATAAGTTACAAATCCAGCATACTTGGTTTCCTTATTCTTGAATTGGTCATCGGCTATCTTCCCTTCTTCGTTTACAGACATACCCCATGAACTGATTTTACTGAAATCCGTTCCAAAATCAAGCCCATTATTCTTATTCATGTTCCAAGCAAACACCCCTTTGAGTGCAGTCGCACGATTTCGCTGGTCGTTTTGCATATGCGTGATTTCTGAGACAGCATCTATTCTACTTGTCTCGCTCACTTGTTGCTTATGTTTCAGTTGAGCATAAACATAGTCGGCATCCAAGTTGAGCTGTAGGTTGTCTGTTAGTTTGCCGATATAATACAGATTGACATTGTGAAACCTTTCCTTTTCAGATTCTTCAGTCTTGTTGTCTGTAGATGTCAGCAGTTCATCATTTTTGTACGTCTGCATATAGTCGAAAGGAGAGTCGAGCATCTTGTAGTTGGAGATGCTTCCCAAATATCTTCCGCCGATAGTGTGATTCTTGTTTATGGCATAATTCATACCAACATTATAGTCATGAGAGTGAGAGCGGTCGGAATATTCAGAAGCAGAAATCTCATGGAATGTATCTTGCTCGTAATTGAACTGGTTAACATCATATCTGATGTCACTTCTCGTATTGTCATATTGATATGCGAGGAATACATCCAAAGCTCCATTGTGGATGTTGAGGTTGACCTCCTCGTTGTTAGACAAATTCTTATGTTTGGAGATTTCCGCACCCACAATACCAGAAAGTCCATCCAAGGAATGGTGTACGGTAGTGATGTTTATGACACTCCTTGTTTCTGCATCGTATTCTGCCCCAGGATTTGTTATGAGCTGTACAGACTTCACGTTGGTAGAAGAAAGGAGTGACAACCCTGAAGTATTAGTCTGCTTTCTTCCATCTATATAGATGACAGGCTCACCCTTACCAAACACCTCATACTTTCCATTTGTATAGAGCATCCCAGGAATATATTTGATAACATCTGTTGCCTTGCCAATATTTTTCAAATTGGAATTTTGAACGTCAAGCGTAAGTTTACCGTTTTCTCTTGATATGTATTTGCGATGACCTTTAATCACAACTTTTTGCAGATTAATTGTTGCATCCTCCAAGGTTATGGCACCAACCTCACCGGTACGATATGCATTACAGTAAGTTTTGTAGCCCACACAACTCACTTTCAAAATCGCCTTTTTCACCTCGCAAGGAATTACGAACTGACCATTCTCATTTGTCACACCACCCGTGATTAAACTGGAATCACAAACATTGAGCAAAGCGACATTGGCGAAATCGACTGGTTGATGGTGAGTGTCTACAATGCGTCCCATCATTCTGTTAGAAGTCTTTTGAATACATTCTACAATGATAATATTATCCACTTGTTTCATCTTGATAGGGTAAAAACCTATCAAGTTCATGATGGCATCTGGAACACTTTCATTTTTGATGTTCTTTGTCACCTTGAAATCCTCCAACTCGTCATACACAAAGTTGATGACATACTTATCCTGTCGGGCATTCAAATCCTTCAATGCCGCAGAGAATGACACATTATTATATTGTCGGGTAATGCGTTGGGCAGACATACCCATGCTTATCAGCAACAACATTAAGTTAAAAACAATCCTCTTCATAACTTACTCCACTTTTAAAGTTCCGTCCATTTCCGTTATCTGTATGCGCTCAAAAGCATTCAATATTTCGAGATTCTGCTTCAATGTCTTAGTCTTGTCCCAATTAAAGAAGATACGGATATGCTGCGATTCCGCATTGTCGAATTCCACCTTGTACATCTCTAAGGTAGGATTTACCTCCGGCGGGAGAAGCGGGGCGAGGTTTTTATCGTCCTTGGCAAGCCCC
This sequence comes from uncultured Bacteroidales bacterium, assembly GCA_937995875.1. Lineage (GTDB taxonomy): Bacteria > Bacteroidota > Bacteroidia > Bacteroidales > Bacteroidaceae > Prevotella. The sequence goes on from CALKIW010000181.1 coordinate 35,542, forward strand.
TCTATCCCAAATCGGGAATAAAGCGACCGCCACTTCCTGAAAGAACTGGTTGATACATTGTTCGCCTCACAGAATGACTTGAGGCTTACATCCGGGTTGTTGAAATACCGGCGAATGAGAAACTCTTTCTCCAGCGGGTTTAAATGCTTCTTCATAATTTTACGCGTTTAGACCAAAAAGAAGGTGTAGGCAAATATAGGATTTTAATTTTCCAACGGAATACCTGAGCGCTTTTTTTTGGCGTTTCCGTGTAAACTTTTTGAGGGGCAGCAGTGTGACACAGTAATGTTATTCCGGTTATTATTTCTGCATAACCACGTTACGATGACTGTTGAGCATGTTTCTTGAATCTCACTCTGGTAAACTTAAAGCCCATTGCCTGTAAAAGTGCATTGAATTGAGCAGATGCGTTCTGTTCGGCACTTTGAATATTTGAAGGAGTTAGACACCTCGATTTCATAGCTCTTTCAGCCTTTTTTGTGAGTTCCATCTTAGCGGCCTCACTCCATTTTCCAGATTCGTAAAAAGCCTTGGTACGCGCTTCATCAATAAACTTATCATCCAGCAGTTTAATAGGAGGCAGTAAGGCGGACACGGTATCCTTGTCCATTGTGATCCATCCTTCTTCTGCTTCATAGAGGTCGATACCCAACCGGAGTATGCCATAATAGATGCGTGACAGCTCGTCGTCGCCAAAAAATCCGTGACGAACAGTATCGACAAGCTCTTCATCGCTTATAGCAAGGAATTCCCATTGGCCGATGTCTTGGATTTTTGCTATTTGTACAGGAGTAATTCCTATCTTTCCGCTTTTCCCTGTGACAACATTGCAGCTTCTTACAGTCCAGATCACAAAAGCAATAATACTTACTGCTATCGCAATGAAAACAAATATTCCAATACCGCGTGCCCTGCCGATTTTCTTGAAGATATGCCGTGAATTATGATTAGAATTGCTCATGATTTTATTCTGTTTTCTTGATTAAAGCCGGAATGTCATTCAACGTGAATTTTTTGCGGAACGTTATGGTCACGTTGTCCTGTTCGAAGCCCATCTGTTCTATGATTGGAATAAGCTGTCGGGCAGCACTCAGTCGTGCATTTTCGATAATCCCCAAATTGGGTATGGTCTTAATCATCTCGTGTCGTCCCTGCTGCTGAATACGTGTAATCTCCTCGTCCGAGAAGTTACTTCGCATCATCGAAACCTTCTTCTTAATTTCGCCATGATCAATTTGTGTGCTGGTCATCGTTACTTCCGGGTCGGGGAGTATGATTTCTATTTTATCTCCGTTGCGCCTAACATTCTTAGTAGAGAATTCATTAAAGTCTACATAGGCTTTTACGCTGGCTGTCATGGGAATAGCTACCTTCCGTTTACCTAAAGGAAGATCTATTTTAAACTTTTTGTTGAGTATCGTTCCGTTGATGGAGACGGAATCGTCATAGGTTACAATTTTATGAAGTTGATATTCGGAGGTATACAGTCGCGAGCATTTTTGAATTTGCATAACCATCATAGGTATGGTGTCTATGGGTGTTTGTTCAGAAGTTTTGGTCTTGCGTCCACAGCTTGAAACTATGATGAGTAGGGTTATGAAAACTGGTATGGCACGTATGTTTAGCATCTGAGTTTATTGTTGGTGTAGTTGCAAAGATACTTACAAATAAACAGAAAAATCATTTATTAAGATTTTTTTAAGCGGACTTTTAAACTTTACGCTTATCTTTACGTCAAAATAAACAAATGGAACTCAAACGAGAATTTATTTTATAATCTTCTTGCGAATAAAGCCAAACTTTTTAATACGGACAACTTATAAGCTAAACTTTTATTATATCGTGTGAAGCTCAATAGGTTAGAAAAGATTTGAAAGTATTTAGGAACAGGCGTTCTCTATGTGAATAGGGAATGCCTTTTGTTTTTTAATTCTTTTTGTTTAACTTTGCACCTATAACTAATGAAGACTCAATGAAAAGAATATTAAGTTTATGCACTATGAGTTTGGCTGTTCTGACATTAATGTCATGTTCAAAGAAAAAGCCGGACACGATTATAATTGCCAAAAAAAAGCCTACGGTCACAAAAGTTCAACAGACCCGCAAAATGGGAGACTATTCGCAAACACGGAAGACCGATTGGATAGGGAAAAGATACACGATAGAAACAGAACTTAAGGCAGACACATCTCTGCCTCTTGCCTCCGATGGTTTTGCACGATATTATGACAACAGTGTAACGTTGAAAATTATCCGTGCAGATGGAACGTTCTTTTTAAATAAGACATTCGACAAGAGCTATTTTAAATCATACGTAGATAATTTCTATTATAAAAACGGTGCTTTGTTGGGCATTGTCTTTGTGAGAGCCGAAGGCAATCATCTGGTGTTTGCCGCCAGTGTGGGCAATCCGGACAAGTCAAGTGATGAATACGTTCCTCTTGTGTTGAAAATAGATAACTTTGGTAACATCACCGTACTGAAGGACACAAAACTTGATACGGATTCGGACACAATGGAAGATGATGAAGACGGAGTTTGAAGTTTTTAGACAATAATAGTAAACGATGCGGCCCTGATAGACATTCTTCTATCAGGGCCGCATCGTTTACATCAGTGATTTTTCTCTAATATGCTTTTATTGAAACCTGTGTTAGTTACTCAAGTTTCGGATTTAGATTTCAAGCCGTTTGAGCATACTCTCTAAGTGCA
>CALKIW010000182.1 GCA_937995875.1 uncultured Bacteroidales bacterium
CCATGCCCAAAAGTACAGTTATCCACAGAATAAGTTTTTATTTATAAAGTTTATTTGTATTTTTGCAGCATAGTGTTGGCTGAGGCCGCAATCAGCGAACAAGGTCAGCACTCCGATTTTGAATCTTCAAATGATGCATAACAACCTAATCGACAATTCTTCGGACGCATTATCCATGCGGACATACCTGAAAAAGTGTATCACGACCGAAGGTATAAACAAGATACAGATAGCCACCGGATATTGGGACCTGAAGGGGATGGACCTCGTCTTAGATGAGCTTTCCGAATTTCTGGAAAGAGCCGACACCTCCATGCAGCTCCTCATTGGCAAAGACCCATACGTTTATGCCACGCTGCTTAAAAATCCAAAATATAAGGACAAAAGTTATCCTTACGATTTTATTAGGACAGACATTCATCAGCTCGAAGTGACCGAGCGCTATGAGCGCGTGGTCGAACTGCTGCTGAAACATTGTGAGAGCGGCAAAATCGACATCCGCATCTATAACAGGGACGCTCAGCAAAAGGAAACGTTTCTACATTCCAAATGCTACATTTTTTCCTGTCCCGACTATTCGTTCGGCATCATCGGCAGTTCCAATTTCACCGAAAAGGGACTTTTGGACAATGCGGAGCTGAACTATCTTGAGACCGATCCTGCCCGCGTCACCGCCCATCCACGCGAGGGGTCGGCCTCCAAGGGGCACATCTGCTGGTTTGAAGAAAAGTGGGACGCGGCTCAGGAATGGACGCAGGAGTTTTTAGAACAGGTGCTCAAGAGGTCGCCCATTGTGAAAAAGCAGCCCAAAGCGTTTACACCTTACGAACTATACATCAAGCTGTTGCAAATCAAGTTTGGCGATGTGGTGGACAATTTCTTGGGGAAGCAAATCGAGACCTATCTGCCAAGCAAGATACACAAGCTGAACTACCAGATAGAAGCCGTCAAAAGATGTATCAGCATCATGCACGAACACGGCGGATTTATCCTCGCAGATGTTGTGGGGCTAGGCAAGACTGTCATTGGCACACTGATAGTCAAGCACTTCCTGTCTGAGCCGCGCGACGACGATCGCGCTCGCAAGGTGCTGATCATCACGCCCCCGCCCATACAGTCGGGTTGGAAGAAGACCGTTGCCCTGTTCGACAAGGAGGCCGAAGACAAGATTGCTCCGTATATAGACTTTTTCACAACGGGGCGCATCGGCAATCTTACGGATGATGACGAGGATGACGATTTAGCCGAAACGGGCGATTTTGAAGACAGTTTGCAGGAGAAGGATTATGGACTTATCATCATCGACGAAAGCCACAAGTTTCGCAACAGTGCCACCCGGATGTATCAATCGCTCGACCGGCTCATACAATCCATCGGCACCAACACCGGCGAATATCCCTACATAGGTTTGCTCTCGGCCACGCCGCAGAACAACCGTCCCAACGACTTGAAAAACCAAATCTACCTTTTCCAACGCAACCATAACGACAGCACGCTGAAAAAGGCAGAGGGAGGCAACTTGGAAAGATTCTTCGCCGACATCAACAAAGAGTACGAACTGCTCATCAGAAAGTCGAAGGTGGACAGGGAGTCGGGGCTGCTGATACACGACATACCCGAACATGAACGGCGCCAACGACTGGACGCCATTTCCCGAAAGCTGCGCGACTGCGTGCTTGTCGATATTCTGGAGCGGCGCACAAGGACAGACGTGAAGCGGCATTACGAAGCCGACATGCAGGCGCGAAATCTCGTTTTTCCGGAAATCGTGGGCCCAAACAATCTCGAATATCTCATGGACGAGGAACTGGCCACGCTTTTCTCAGACACCATGGCCATCATAGCTCCCGGCGAGGAGGACAAAATGAAGTCAGACGAGTGGCTCCACTATGTGCGCTACAGAGCCATAGAATATTTCGTGGACAGCGCCAACGAACAGAAACATACGGGACGCGGCAACCGGGGTGTGGACGACGTGGCCAGACAGTTGGCCACCATCATGCAGACCCTGTTGGTCAAACGCTTGGAAAGCTCGTTCAGCGCCTTCAAGCAGTCTCTGCTCAACCTGCGCCGATACACCGAGAACATGATCAGGATGTGGGAGAACGACACCATCTTCGTCTGTCCGCTGATCGACGTGAACAAGGAACTCGACTTTGAGGCCAAGAGCAGGAAATGGAACAGAAAAGTGACTTTCGAAGACTGCGTGAACGACATCAGAGCCAAAATAGACAAGCTCAACAGGGAGGGCAGGAACGAAAAGGGACAGAACGCAGAGTACACCCACAAGGATTTCAGGGAGGAATATTACACGTTGCTCAAGGAAGACCTGCGTCTCATCACAAACCTCTACGATCGGTGGGGTCGAAATTCGGAAGACCCGAAACTCAACGCGTTCAGGGAAAACCTCAAACCGGAACTCTTCGACCCCAAGAAGAACACGTCCGGCAAACTCGTCATCTTCTCTGAGGCCATCGACACGGTCACCGCCCTGGCCAGAACAGTGAAGGGAAAGGGCTTCAGGCCGCTTGTCATCACAGCTGCCAACCGTGACGAGAAGGAACACGTCATCGAGCAGAACTTTGATGCCAACTACGAGGGTGAATGGCGGGACGACTACAACATCATCATCACGACGGAAGTGTTGGCCGAAGGCGTGAACCTGCACCGTGCCAACGTCATTCTGAACTACGACACCCCTTGGAACTCTACACGCCTGATGCAGCGCATAGGGCGCGTCAATCGCATAGGCAGCAGAGAGCCGTTTGTCTATGTCTACAACTTCATGCCCAGCGCGGAGGGCGACGCACAGATACAACTGGTGCGCAAGGCCTACACCAAACTGGAGTCGTTTCACGTGTTGTTCGGTGGCGACAACAAGATTCTTTCAGAGGAAGAAAGCATTGTCCACTATGACCTTGCCAAGGCGGTGGAGGGCGAGGAGTCGCCGTTGCTGCAATATATCAGTGAGCTGAAACAGTATAAGACCGACCATCCCATGCGATACACTCAGATAGAACAAGCCGACAATGGGTGGGAGATGGCACAGGCCGCGAACGGCACGGCCTATTTTCTGGTGAAGGCACCCCGTTCGGGCAAGCTCGCCATCAGCATCGCGCCCGACGGTGACGGGCAGCAGAATGTTCGCATCCTGTCGCTGCTCGACCTGTTGGAGGCCACACGGGTGGACGAAGACGCGGTGCAGACGAAGCTCCCCGACCACTGGCAGAAACTCAGGGACGAAGCCATCTTGGCCTACAACCAATACTTCGTGCGCGTCAATAAGTCGAGAGCCGGCGACAAGCGTACGCAGGCTCTGGAGATAATCGTAAACCTATACAACGCTCAGAACACTTCTGCCCAATCCAAAAAACTCCTTGTCGATGCGCGCCGGCTTGTAGACAGGGGCAGTATAGACATCATCCGCAAAATGTTGGCCATTGATAAGGCGTTGAAACAGAAAGACACGAGTCTCTTTGCCCTCACGCAACAGGATATTGACAGTCTGTTGCAGCGGGAAATTGGTAAACTCATTGCCCATGTGCAAACCAAACTGGGCAAACCGAAAATACTATTAGGCACCATCAAATAAACGGTAATAAACGATGAAAATAGAAGAACTGAAGGCATATCTTAACGAGAAATATCAAGGCCCCGACTCGTTTTTGGAAAACATCATCTTCCAAATCTTCGGAGACGAAACCTATGAATCCGATCACAACAAGGAGCATCTGCAAGCCGATACGACGCTGCAAACATTGGCCCACCAGACGGGTGTACGCAGCATCAGGCAGGTAGGCCATCTGGACGTGGGCATAGAGCCGCTCTATATCTTTGATATTACTGTCTCAGATCGGGTCATCATGGAACGCAACCGGGTGAACATCCAACGACTGGTACGTTCGATCATGGGCCCGTTCACGTGCGCGTTCATGATTTTCCATTATGAGAACGACACGCGGTGGGATTGGCGTTTCACTTTCTGCCACAAGGGTCGTGACGGCAAATCGACCAGCGACAGTAAGCGCTACACCTTCTTGCTCGGACCGGAGCAGTCGTGCCGCACGGCTGCCGAGAATTTCATGGCGCTTTATGATAAGAAAGACGCGATCGACATCAGCGACATAGAACATGCCTTCAGTGTGGAGAAACTCTCGAAGGAGTTTTTCGACAAATACAAAGCACATTACGAGGCCTTCGTCGGCTATATGATAGACCCGGCCAACGGAATGCGTCAGGACTTTATTGACACAGACTTCGACCATGAGGCGATGTCGGAGGAAGAAATCCGGGAGCGCGAGGAGAAACCCATTCGCGACTATGTGAAGAAACTCCTTGGGCGCATTGTGTTCCTGCATTTCCTGCAAAAGAAAGGATGGATGGGCGTTCCCGCCGGACAGGAGTGGGGAACAGGCGACAGCAGTTTTATGCTGCATCTTTTCGAAAACGCTTCAACGGCGCAACAGGCCAACTTCCTTGACGAGGTGTTGGAGCCGTTGTTCTCCAACGCCTTGGACAAGGACAGGCGGGGAGAGGGCGACTTGTATGACACGGGTGTCGGGGGCTTCAGAAAGGTGCGAGTGCCCTATCTCAATGGCGGACTGTTTGAGCGAGACGATTTGGACGACAACGACAGCCGACTGCCGGCACGTTTGTTCAGCGATTTCCTCACCATGCTCTCACAATACAACTTCACCATCGACGAGAACGACCCGAACGATGCGGAAGTGGGTGTAGACCCGGAGATGCTGGGGCGCATATTCGAGAATCTGTTGGAAGACAACAGAGGACTGGGCGTGTACTACACACCTAAGGAAATAGTGCAATATATGTGTCGGGAAAGTCTGATTGCCTATCTGCAAACCGACAGGACGGAAGACGAAAAGGCGCGCATACGCCAGTTTATCCATACCCACGACGCTGAGCTTCTGGGCGCGCTCAAACCCTATATGGCGCAACAGTTGTGCGACGTAAAGATTTGCGACCCGGCCATTGGGTCGGGTGCTTTCCCTATGGGGTTGCTGCGCGAGCTGTTTTTCTGTCGGGCAGCCATCCAGCCCGAACTTATGAACAATCCCGCTGACATCAAACGACACATCATCCAAAACAATATCTACGGTGTGGACATCGAGCGCGGTGCTGTGGATATTGC
>CALKIW010000183.1 GCA_937995875.1 uncultured Bacteroidales bacterium
GACCGATGAAAGTCATGTCGCCTATGAGCACGTTCCATAGTTGTGGCAGCTCGTCAAGATGGTGGTTGCGGAGGAATAGGCCAACTTTAGTCATTCTGTGGCTGTTCTTATGTCCGGCCAGCTGAGGTCCGTCTTTTTCGGCATCCAGTTTCATGCTCCTGAATTTGTAGATGGTGAAAGGCAGTCCGTGCAAACCAATGCGTTCCTGTTTAAAGATGGCAGGGCCGCCATCTTCAATTTTTACAGCGATGTAACAAATGAGAAAGAGGGGAGAGAATATAACAAGACAGATAGCGGCCACAACGACGTCGGCAATACGCTTGAAATCTCGGCCGGCCTTGCTCATTCCGTCTTCAATCTCTACATCTGCATAATCCTCTTCCAGCAATGTAGTAGCTTGAAGGATTTCTGTTTGTGTATTATTAATCATACGATTAGGTCCTCGGTTTAATATACCAACGTATATTATTTGCATTTATTATAATAACAATGCAAATCTTTGTTGCTTTATCAAAAGCGAAGGTGAATTGAGGAAACTAAGGTTGATGTTTCTCAGCATGGAATGATGCTGCGTTCTAAAATTTTTTCCCAAAGACTATGTTGATAAAGGTTTTTATCAAGATCTTAAAGTCAAACCACCATGAGCGGTGCTCCAGATAATAAAGGTCAAGATCTAATCGTTTGAGCATTTTCTCCATAGTGTCGGTATAGCCGTTATATAACGTAGCATAGGATGTCACTCCCGGACGAATTTGATACAGGAAATTGTATCTTGGGTCTTGCTCTATGATTTGGTCGATATAGAACTTGCGTTCGGGACGCGGGCCGATAAATGCCATGTCGCCCTTGACAACATTCCACAGTTGTGGCAACTCGTCCAGATGATGGTCGCGTAGAAATCGTCCAATCTTGGTCATGCGCTTGTCGTGTTCGTGGCCGAAGAGCTGTGGGCCGTGCTTTTCGGCATCTACCTTCATGCTCCGGAACTTATAAATGGTAAAAGGTCGCCCGAAACGCCCGATGCGTTCCTGTTTGAAGATGGCAGCTCCTCCATCTTCCCGCTTGACAAGAATGTAGCAAATAAGAAATAACGGAGAGAAAATGATTATGCAGACAATGGCAGTAAGGAAATCAATGGCGCGTTTAACATTGCGCTCAAATTCATTCATGCCGTCGGGGATGAATCGCTTGTTGCCGATGTCGTCGTTATATTTGATATAATCTGGTATTAGTCCGGTCATTGATCTTCTTTTTTACTATAATATAACGGCTGTTGATAAATCATATTGCACGGAATATAGAATAATAATAGTTTTATTTTTTTTCGGCAAGGTATCGATAACTATCCCATCTTACTTTCAATGTTTTTAGAAAATAGGTAGGAAGAAAAAGAAAGCTAAAATATAGATAAGACTTTACGGGCGAAAAACCAAGTACTTGCTTGTAGATATTGATATTGTACTTGATGAGTGACCGTTTGTTGCTGGATAAGGAGTTGTTGTGTTTACGATAGTATGCCAGTGGCTCAGCGATGGCGTAGCATTTTTTGGAATTTTTCAGAATGTCAAGGAAAAGTCCCCAATCTTGCCGTTTGCGGGTGGCGGGCATATAATATTTTCTGCCGAGTAGTTGCGTGTCATACATGGCCGTGAGACAGCCTATTTTGTTGTCACGTTTATACATACCATATGTTATAGTTTGTGGCGAACGGAAAATACCAATGATGTTGCAGTCTGAGTCAACGATAAAGTAAGACGAGCTGCAAAGTGCGCATTGTTTTTCCCTCATGAATGCAACTTGTTTCTCGACCTTGTCGGGTGCCCAACGGTCGTCGCTGTCGCAGAATGCGATGTAGCGACCCTGAGCACGCTCTATCGACTTGTTGCGGGCAATGGCAGCCCCGGAGTTGCTGTCGAGGTAACTCACTTTGATGCGTGAATCCTTTGCCTCGTATTGTTTGAGCAAATCTAATGTATAGGGGTCTGTTGAACCATCATCAGTAATAAGTACCTCAAGGTAGGGATAGCTTTGTTCTAGTATGCTGTCTATGCTATCGGAAAGAACTTTCCCGGTATTATATGTGGGCATAATTACAGATACTAAATCTTTCTGCATGGTTACATGATATGTATGCAAAAATACTCATTTTTAGTTAAATTTAGGATAAATCGAACTAAATATTTTATTAAAACAAAAGGCAGTATATTTTTAACGAGAGCGTTCTTTTGTTTTATTTAACTTTACGTTTCAATTCCTTAAAATGTTAAATTTTTCATTACTGTATTTACTTGTCAGTTTTTTCTTAACTTTGTATCATTAAGTTATGGTATATCTCTACGGGACAGAATGGGATAGAGAAAATAGATACTTATAGGCCACGATTTGATAGGATTCAAGTATTTTTTAAAAAAAGCACATAAATGAGTAATACATTAAACAGTTTGTTGTTTAAGTTAAAGAGTTGGATTGCAAGTATAGCTGTCCATTTTCCAAAGGAAGTAGTCAACATCCGCTATTTCTTTCGCTTCGGTCATTTTCCTAATCTGCATCATCCATACGACCTGAACGAGAAAATATTGTATCTCAAATTATACGGTGACACGACTCAATGGACACGTCTTGCAGATAAGTATGCAGTGAGAGAATATGTCGCGTCCTGCGGGTTAGGATCCATTCTTATTCCTTTGTATGGAGTTTGGGAGCATGCTGCTGAAGTTCCATTAGATGACCTGCCTCAAAAATTCATGCTGAAAGCAAATAACGGTGATGGCAAAGGCACGAATATACTTGTTGATAAAAGAAATATGACGGAAGCATATCGTCAGCAGTTGTACAGCAAAATGGAAAAGTGGCTTTCGAAAAGAAATATTGGTGCTTTATCGGCTGAACCCCAATACAAAAACATTCCTCCACGCATCATTGCTGAAAAGGTGTTACAGAAAAACAAGGAAGAAACGTCAATAATAGATTACAAAATATGGTGCTTTAATGGGCGTCCTTATTCTATTCTTGTATGTTATAATCGACAAAATACCATAACAACCTTAGGGTGCTATGATTTAGATTGGGGCTTTCATCCTGAGAAAATGAGCAGGACAAGACACCATCTCATAGCTGCCCAGCCAATTCAGCGTCCTAAGTATCTTGAAAAGATGCTTGAGATAGCAAGAACCCTTTCACAACCATTTCCTGAAGTCAGGGTTGATTTATACGAGGCGGAGGATAAAGTTTGGTTTGGCGAATTAACTTTTACCAGTTTGGGTGGGATGATGAACTATTATACCCCGGAATATCTTAGGGAGCTTGGAAGGCAAGTGTTGATATAAATCGGTCATTGTTATGCGTTCTTGATTAGTTTATATGAAAAGAATAGGTTTTTCATAGTTGCAGCAATTCGCGATGCGAACAGCCTAAAATCGTATTTCGCAGCATTAGGTACGTAGACCATGACATAATCAGCCAACAAATTTGAGGCCACATTAAGTCGTTGCTTAAATGAATGTTCTCTGCGTGAAACTGAATCAGCACGGTTTCTAACATAGTATATGGTACTGGGTTCTGCTATTTTTATTTCTTTAATTTTGTCAGAAATCTCAAACATGAATAGAGAATCCTCTCCCAATGTATGCCTGACATTGAAGCGCCTGTCCAAGATGATAGACTTAGGTATTAATTTGCCTCCTGCAGCAGATAGAAAACTGCGAGTGTCAAATATGGTTAGGTTATTTCTATGTATGGCATTTTGATATGCTTTGGTAAGGAAGTGAGGGGACTCTTTGTGTGTGCTTTCATCAATTTGCAATACATTAGCGATGGTAACAGAATTGCTGGTAGAAACTATGAGTAAATTCTCAAGATAATTGTTTGAAACCCAATCGTCGTCATCTATAAAGGCAATGTAGTCACCTTTTGCATTGTTAAGCCCGATGTTTCTTGCATTTGACACTCCTGGTACATCTGTCTGAACGAGACTGACGTGAATATGGCGAAGTTCTTTTTCTATGAATGATCGTATAGAAGATAGATAGGGTTCTTTGCATCCATTCAAAATTACAATTACTTCAAAGCGTTGCTTAGCAATATTCTGCTTGGCAATACTGCGTAAACAATGGAAAATATAGGATCCTGGTTTGTATGTGGGGATGATAACAGAAATGTCCATGAGTATGTATAATTGGGATTAAAAGTGCTATTTTCTCGTCATAACTAAGATGCCGTGCTTATCTGTCCGTATATGAATGGAGTTTCCTTTGTTCTATGTCTTTTTCATTAAAATGTTAATTAAAAGCATATACTTAACTTCACTCATCAAATATTTTTTCAAGCTTACCGAGTGTATTCTGAACAGAAAAGTGTTTTTTTGCATAATTGTATGCAGCTTCTGAGTATTTATATCGCACCGACTTGTCCTTCATTAAATAGAGGGAATGAATGATATCATCTGTATTTTCCGGACGGATAACAATTCCTGACTTCCCATCTTGGATGGTTTCCGTGTTCCCTCCCACATTTGTAACGATGGCAGCGCAGCGCATGTTGATGGCTTCTAAAAGAGCCATGGAATGATTTTCATTGAGTGTCGTGAAAAGGAAAATATCGCTGTCTTTTAATAATTCATAGACGTCAGTTCTGTTTCCAAGTAGAAATAGTCGCCTTTGTCTTATTTCTTCTGCACATTGTTCTTCGTAGTATCTGAGATATTTTCCACTGCCAATGATGACGAACACAAATGCTGGATCTTTGATTTTCTTAATGGCACGGATAACATATTCATGTCCTTTGCGAATAACAACTCTACCGACCGAGGCAACTATGATCTTATCATCGGGTATATCAAGCTCTTTTCTGAGTTT
>CALKIW010000184.1 GCA_937995875.1 uncultured Bacteroidales bacterium
CTTCTGATGTACAGAATGAAAATGAGGTAAATTTACCACAAAGTGGGAATATACAGCAAAACAGCATAGAAAGTGAGGTAAATTTACCACAGAATGAAACTGATGTCCAGAAGCCATCAGCCTTAAATCGTATTCCAAAAGGTGATAATGGTGAGCCGTTACTTGAACAGACAGACCCCGAAACAGCATGGGATGGCGTTGTGGAGTATATGGAAGATGCCGATGATGCACAGGAATATGTCGAAAGCATGGTGGCTGGGCTCACTAAAGATGTTGAGAACGCAAAGAAAGCCGTCAGCAAGGTAAAGCCAAGTGCAGACATAGCTAAGTTCAAGGCTGATAAGGCAGCAGCCCGACAGGTGCAGGCAGATGCGGAGGCGCGACTTGACAAATGGATGCAGATTTCCAATGTAAATAAGACACGCAAACAGGCAGAGCGTAACCGCATCAATGCCGAGCGTGCCGAGGCAGACCGCATTGCACACGAAAAGGCAGTGGCAGAACTTGCCGACCAGAAGCGCATCGAGGCGGAGAAGAAAGCCGAACAGGAAACTGTCGGTACTCATGCCGTCAATCCGAAGATAAAGGAGAAGTGGGATGCAGCTCCAAAGGTAGTAGGAAGTGCGGATGTCATTACCTTGCCTGATGGTAGCCAGTTGCGCGGTCATTATGTGCTTACAGAGGCTGGGGCTGCCACCGCAAGCCATGATGTGAACAACGCATACAAGCCAACAGAGGGTTTCCCTATCGATGAGAACGGACAGAGTGTTAATGACCGAGACTATGAGCGTGATGAAGATGCACGCAAAATATCACGTTCCATTGCCGACAATTACGACAGCAGGGCTTTGCAATCGGTTACCGTCGTGGATAACAATGGTATCACTCTAAGTGGTAATGGGCGCAATATAGCAGGTGAACTTGCTGCAAAGAATGGAACAGACGGTGCATATATAGACTATCTGCGTGAGTTCCCACAGAAGTACGGACTTACCGTAGAACAGGTGCAGAGTATGCAACACCCTCGTGTACATTTCGTACCCGATGAAGTATTGCCATACGATGCAGCCACATTCGCACGCTTCAACGCACAGGAGATGAAATCACAGAGCAAGCCGGAGGCTGCGGTGAAACTTGGTAAGGTTGTTCCTGACAACACATTCGGTAATATTGTTCGTTCGCTCGCACAGTACGACCGTCTGTCTGATTTCTATGCCAATGAGAAAGATGCAAACAGTGCCATCATGGAACTTGTTAAGGCTGGCGTTGTCAATGATAAGCAACTGCCTGAACTGCGCACAGGTGAAGCACTTAGTGCCGCCGGGCGTGAACTATTGGAAAACACGCTTATTGGCAAAGTGTTCCAAAGTAATCCCGATGCAGTACGGCAGATAATCGCACAGCCCGGTATTAAGCAGTCTATTGTAATGGCTCTTAGTGAGATTGCACACAACCGCACCCTTGCCGGTGGATATGACCTTAGCGATGAACTCTCAAACGCCGTGGACCTTGTGGCAAGAGCGAAGCATGCAGACCCCGATACTTATAAGGAAGGTATGCCTGTATCACCATTCGGTCGCCAGCAAGGATTGTTCGATGATGAACTTGGGGACAGTCGTGTAACGGATGCAACCACTTTGTTGCTTGCAGACATTCTCAACAGCACAAAACCGGGCGACCTGCGCAAGGTACTTGCAACCTATAATGCCGAGGGGGAAACCGCTGCCAACGGACAGCTTGACATATTTAGCGGCGACCTTAGAAGCAAGGAAGAAATTCTTAAAGACATCAATCAACATTTTATCAATGCAACACCAAAAGAACAACAAGCCCTCGTCGATGCAGCCATCGAAGAGCGTAAGCGGAGAGCTGCCGAAGCAGCAGCTTCCGAGCAAAGTGGAGGAAACGGTACAACTGAACAAACTGCGCCTGTTGAAACGGGCAGTGGACAGCCTCAACCAGTAGAAGGTACTCCTATCGGTGCCACCTCTGCACCTG
>CALKIW010000185.1 GCA_937995875.1 uncultured Bacteroidales bacterium
TTAAGGATGATAAGAAACTCTCTGACTCCTATGTCAAGAATGTGACGAAGACTGTAAACATTGTCAAGTCCTATCTCAGATATAGCAATCGTCCTCGTATGCTTTTGGCATTAGTGGATAAACGATTCTATCAGAACTTCATTCGCTATGTCAATGATGTGTACCGAAATAACAAGTCGGATGAACCACAAGAACTTTCGCCAAAGACAAAACTCTTGATACAGACTACACTCAATAGCATCCTGAATCAAGCCGTGAGGGATGGAGTGCTTCGCAAGAATCCATACTACGAGTTGGAGAAAAACGAGAAGTTCAAGAAGACTCCGAGTGACCGTACATATCTGGAAGTAAACGAGTTGAATGCCATGGAAGGGGTCAATACAGGAAGCCCAACCACAAAGCAAACCTTTATGTTCTGTTGCTTCACAGGCTTGCGTCATAGTGATATGCTTGCACTCAGATGGAAAGACATTCAAAAGACTGATGACGGATTAGTGATACATGTTCCATCCATGCAGAAGACAAAGAAGCCTGTCATTGTTCCTCTTGGTGAACAAGCATTGAAGTGGTTGCCAAAGAAAGATGATGCAGCCAACACAGACAAAGTGTTTCCAAATGCCCCTACATTAGGATGTGCCAACAGAGCATTGAAGCACATGGCGAAGAATGCAGGAATTGCAAAGCTTGTAACATTCCATACGAGCCGACATACATTTGCAACTCTTACCATAACGGCTGGTGCTGACATCTTCACCACAAGTAAGTTGCTTGGACATACCAACGTCCACACAACTGAGATCTATGCAGATGTGGTGATGAACACAAAGGTCGATGCAGTCAACCTTGTTAGTGGCTTCTTTGGTTGATGGTTTGTGTTCAAATTAAGTTTGTGTTCAAAAAAGTCTTGAACAGATAACTGAACACTAGTAAATCGGTGTTCAATCAAGTCTTTGATTAAAATGAGAACTAAAACGGCAGTCATATACGCTCGCGTCAGCAGTATCGGTGACAGACAGAGCACAGACAGGCAGGTCAAGGACTTGTCTGACTATGCTGTATATCAAAAGATGGAAGTTCGTAAGGTATTCGAGGAACACATCTCTGGTGCGAAGAAGAATGATGAGCGACCTGTGTTGTGTGAGGCGATTAAGTATTGCAAGGAATATCGCATTGATGTCCTTCTCGTCAGCGAGTTGTCGAGATTGGGCAGAAATGCGTTTGAGGTTCTTGCCTCTGTCAAGGATTTGCTTGACTGTGGCATTAACCTCTATATCCAGAAGGAACAGTTTACGCTTCTTGACAAGGAGGGCAAGCCATCTCTGTTTGCTCCTGTCATGATAGCAACCCTTTCCACCTGTGCTCAGTTGGAACGTGATAATATCTCATTCCGGCTGAACTCTGGTAGAAAGCAGTATGTCGAGAAAGGTGGAAAACTCGGCAGACCTGCAGGTTCCACCAAGTCCCAGGATAAAAAGAGGGAAGAATATAGAGAGGTCATCAACCTTCTGAACAAGGGGTATGCCATCCGTGATGTTGCAAAACTCACGGGAAAAGGTATAAGCACTGTCCAGAGAGTTAAGAAGGAATTTGTGGCTTAAAGTTTGGTACCAATACAACACTTTTGTATGGAGCCGTGAAACACCGCCTCATGAAAATGAGTTAAGTGTATAGTGATTTGCTATACCCTTTTGTAAAAAACCAGGGTGGCGTTTTACCCCTGTGGTTTAACCAGATTCGTGAAAAGCTAATGTGGTTTCTAAACCTGATTGATGAAATAACAATGAGGTTTCCAAACCAGTACCCTGTTTTGAGGCAATGGTTTTAACCAATGTCGCAATTTGCGACTATGGTATAGAAAAAAAATCGAATAGGAATTAGTCACCAAAGCATTTCCAATACAGAAGAGCAGAGTTCAACAAGCTTGCAGATGAACAAATAATATAATTATTTCCGTCAAAAACACTACATTAAAATGGCTATTCGCGCAAATAATAGTTAATTTCTTGTACATTTGCAAATATATTCTTAATTTTCTTTCTCTATTTCACATTTTTTTACTACTTTTGCCAAGTCTATATGATTGTGCACACTGTGCATTGTTCGATTAGGCATACATACTGCAATAAGCGTTTACCAGCGTTTTGTCCCTGTCGACCGAATCTCGCAAATTCCTGTGATCAGAGATAAAACAACAGTAGATGCTCCAGATGCTATATAGCGTCCTCCAGAACCTAATAGGGAATCAACTCCTATTTGGATTAAAGTGGATTCAATATAAATGCATCGGCGTGGAGCTCTACAGTTGTTCAACCTATCACAAGGGCAATGCGAGAGCCAGGTCGAAGGAAGAACATACGGTATACCGACAGAAAATGATAACGAGTATTATCAAGTTCCAAAAAATGCATATGAAGGTCTGGAAAAGGTTCAGTTTGGTGACAATGTTGGTACTATGTTGATGGACAATAAGCTATATCTTGCTTTTGATGAGATTATGTTGTATATTGCAACCACAAAAAATGAACTAAAAAAATATGGAATAAAAAAAATCAACGAAAGTGTAAAATGAACTGTGTCAAGGCTGTTAGATAAAGTTCGAAGATAGATACAATTTGCTGTGGATTTGTTATATTTAAACCGATAAATCGAAATTTAGCATGAAACTGATAAAAATACAGTCAAGCAAAGACCCGCTGATAGCGCAAGTTCCAGAGCTCTACGAGTCTGCTTTTTCCGAAGCGGAGAGAACTGACACTGAACGTTTCCTGTGGATGATAGACCACTGCCAGGAAATGTCTTTTTATGCCATCACTGAAGATGACGACTTCTGCGGTATGGCTGTAGTATTTGAATTAGGCATATGTCGTTATCTCCTGTATTTGGCTACGCTTGACATCCACCGTAACAAGGGTTTGGGCGCATTGACGCTGAAACTCCTGAGGGAAGAGACCAATTTGCCGATAATCGGGGAAGTGGAGCCTCCAACTGATGACATCACACGCCGACGCATCGCCTTCTACGAGCGTAACGGTTTTCATGTTGAGTTGGAGGATCCCAGAATCCTGAATGACGCACACCTCGACCCCTCCTGTGTCCTTATGCTTATCAGTACCCACCCTCTTTCCGATGCCGACGAATGCCAGCGCAGAGTGGTAGACACGGTATACAAGCCTATGCAGGCAGAGGAGGTATAACTCTGAACCATCATAAATTCGAATTTTATGGTAACTTGTTTTGATGTATGTGAGATTCTTGAAATGCTGTCTGAAGCATCTGTAAAGGTGTTTCTAGACGGCGGTTGGGGTGTCGATGCACTTATAGGCAGGGAAACAAGAACACATAACGACATCGATCTGTTCGTAGAGAAGAAAGACTACTGTATAACCATATCCGTGATTACAGGGAAGGGATACAGAGAAGTTATAATGGACTATACGACCGACAGCCATACTGTCTGGAAAGATGACAACGGAAGAATAATCGATATGCATTGTTTCGAATATGTAGAAGATGGAATCCTATATGACGGATACATTTTTCC
>CALKIW010000186.1 GCA_937995875.1 uncultured Bacteroidales bacterium
GCACTGCGTCTACTTTTGCTAATTGTTGACTCACTGCGTCAACAATCTTTGGAAAGCAACGATAGAACTTCAAATAATTATACAAAGAAACCCGTTCAAACCCCTTGCCATACGCATGAGTTAGTTCTTTAGCAAGGCTGGTTATCACCTGTTTTCCATATTCGGCTCTCTCTTCTCCATCAAGTTTCTCACGTGCAATGCGTTCGCCAAGCATCCAATTGCGGAGTGTGAGGGAAACATTGACAGCACGGTATGCTTGCTCACGGGCTTCCTCTATAATCGAACAGATGTCCGAATATAGCGAGCTGAAACCTGAAATTTGGTTGGTGTCTTGTATATGATTGCTCATGTTGTTTAATGATGCAATTTATAAAATTTTTCTAATCGTTGTGGGACTGTATTCCTCAAACAGTTGCTCGAAGTTGTCGGCAACATTGTCGCTTGCCAATGAGCGGTCTGCCATGACGAAGTATTGTGGGTGCTGCTTAGCTATGGAGGTGATGATCGTTTCGGTTATCTTTGGCTCAAAGCAAGCCATCAGATACCCTTGCTTAACGTTCCAAACCGTCTTGCCGGCTATCTCTTTTCTCTCTATTTTCTCAGAGAGCGCAATGCCAAGTTCCATCATTACCTGAAAGAGCAAGTCCTCATCTGTTCTGTCTGCTTTTATGTTGTCAGCAAAAAGGCTTTGCATTACTGTTTTAGATGGTGTGTAATATACATCTTCCATATTAGAGGTGTCCACTTTTAACACGCGGAAGCCTGTGTCGCCTTTCCATTCGGGGTGGTCTTCTTTTATTTTCTTTCCAGCTCTGCGAATACGCTCTTTGCCAATCTCGCAAATGTTCTTATATCCTGCCTTGTGAGCTTCGCTCTTTTCATCTGTCATCTCAGGCAACTGTACCATAATATACTTGCGATTGCCACCGTCCTCTGCATTCAATTGCATCACAGCGTGCGCTGTTGTGGCTGAGCCAGAAAAGAAGTCGAGGATAAGAGAGTCGGAGTCGGATGAAACTCGAAGTAAATAATTTATGAGGCTCACTGGTTTAGGGAATGAAAACACCCTATCCTTAAAAATTGTTTTCACTTCATTTGTACCCCTCGTATTTAAGAATTGGTCAAGAATGGCTTCAGGGTATTTTTTGATTGTATCCGAAGCACGTTCTTTCATATATACTCGTTGGTCATCAAAGTAAACACCGTCTTTTGCAAAGCGTTCTTTGAAAGTCTCATCTCCCCAACGCCATATCCCCAACGCCATATCCCCAGTACCACGGGGGCGTGGACGATAGCAGATGTATCCTTGTGCTAAAAGCTCAGAGTTAGGTGCTTCATATACAGGAGAGTTGCTTAAGTCATAATCAAAGAGTAGTTGTACTTCATTTGTTTCTTTTTTATAGTATATAGAATATCCCATCTTAGGTCTTTGAGAAAGGGTATCACCTCCTCCTTGCATCTCCAAGGCTCTAATACTAAAGTTTCCTATATAATCTTTGAAAGAGAAGTTCTTCTTATTCTTCACAAGGATCGGGTTAAAAGAAAAGTTTCCTTTTTGATATAGGAGTAAATAATCTGCGGTAGATATCACCTTATTGTAGCCGCTATCATTCTTTGAGCCACTACTTTGTTTGCGAGTAATTGTCCCCACAAAGTTCCTTTCCCCAAACACCTCATCGCAAACTTTCCGCAAGTTATGTACTTCATTATCATCAATCGAAATGAATATCACTCCGTCTTCCGTGAGCAAGTCTCTCGCCACTTTCAGTCGGGGATAAATCATGTTAAGCCAATCGGTATGGAAACGACCATTGGTGTCGGCATTCTTCTCAAACTCACTGGCAATTTGGTTTCCCTCTTCATCGTAAGTACCAGACACATCGGCATAGTCGGAATTCTTCTTGATGAAATTGTCCCTATACACAAAGTCGCCACCCGTGTTATAAGGTGGGTCGATATAAATCATTTTCACTTTGCCGAGATACGACTCACGCAATAGCTTCAGCACTTCAAGGTTATCGCCCTCGATATACAGATTTTGCGTATTTTCGAAGTCTACACTACCACTACTACAATATTTATCACCACTGCTATTCTTGCCCGTAGGCTTGGTTTCGTTTTCCACCACAGGGCGCAGCGTGCCAGTAGTGGGCGCGTTTGCCAGACGAATGGCATGACGCTTGTCGGGCCATGTAAACTGGTAACGCTCTTGCC
>CALKIW010000187.1 GCA_937995875.1 uncultured Bacteroidales bacterium
AAAGTGAACAATGCTACGATTTTGCAGCCCTTGCAGAAAATAGCCTTCCGCGCGCCCATCCCTCCATCTATAAAGGGATAGAAGGCAACCTGTCGGCAGTCCCGGACAGGCGAACAATCCAGAGAATCTCTGTTAAAAAATACAAATTAAGTCCTATATAATAAGGTAGGTGCAAAAGTTTTGCGTAATTTTGCCAACCATTCAATAAACAATAATGCAAGTATGCAAGATAATTTAGTGATCGTAGAGAGTCCGGCAAAGGCTAAAACCATAGAAAAATTCCTCGGTAAAGATTTTAAGGTGATGTCGTCATACGGACACATCCGAGACTTGAAAAGAAAAGAGCTCAGCATTGACGAAGACACTTTGGAGCCCGACTACGAGATTCCGGAAGAAAAGAAAAAGATTGTTTCAGAACTCAAGAAAAATGCGAAGGCGGCCGGCAAGGTTTGGCTGGCATCCGATGAGGACCGCGAAGGAGAAGCCATCAGCTGGCACCTTTGCGAAGTGCTCGGACTGGATGAGGACAAGACTTCTCGCATTGTGTTTCATGAGATTACAAAGAGTGCCATACAAGAAGCGATCAAGAATCCGCGTCATCTCGACATGAATTTGGTGAATGCACAGCAAGCCCGTCGCTTGCTCGACCGCATCGTTGGATTCAAGCTCTCTCCCGTGCTGTGGCGCAAAGTGAAGCCCGCCCTGTCGGCCGGGCGTGTGCAGAGCGTGGCCGTCAGGCTCATCGTAGAGCGTGAACGCGAGATACAGGCTTTCCAAAGCGAAGCCTATTACCGCGTGAACGGCATTTTCGCTGTGACCAATCCCGATGGCAGCAAAAGCGAGGTAAAGGCAGAGTTGGACAAGCGATTCACGACCCATGACGAAGCACTGGCCTTCCTTGAAAAATGCAAAAACGCTACGTACACGGTAGACAATGTGACCAAGAAACCATTGAAGCGCACGCCTGCCCCACCCTTTACAACCTCTACACTCCAGCAAGAGGCTGCCCGCAAACTGGGATTTACCGTGTCGCAAACCATGATGGTGGCACAACACCTGTATGAAAACGGGCGCATCACCTATATGCGTACCGACAGTGTGAATCTCTCCGGCCTGGCGATCAACACGAGCAAGAACGAAATCATAGAAAACTACGGTGAGAAATATAGCAAACCGCGCAATTATCACACCAAATCGAAGGGAGCGCAAGAAGCTCACGAGGCTATCCGCCCGACCTTTATCAGTGAGCACGGCCACGAGATGACCAATCAGGAACGTCGGTTGTATGACCTGATATGGAAGCGCACCATTGCTTCGCAAATGGCCGATGCACAAATAGAGAAAACCACCGTGACCATTGATGTGGAAGGCGTGGACGAGAAGTTTATCGCTACGGGTGAAGTTGTGGCGTTTGACGGTTTCCTGAAAGTATATCGAGAATCGACCGATGATGACGAAAACCGTCAGGAGGAAATCAACTTGCTACCCGCCCTGAACATCAGCGACAGACTGGAACGCAGAGAAATCACCTCGACCGAGAGATTCTCACAAAGCCCCTTCAGATATACCGAAGCGAGTCTGGTACGCAAGTTGGAGGAGCTGGGCATCGGACGTCCGTCTACTTATGCGCCCACCATTTCGACAATTCAAAACCGAGAATACGTACAAAAAGGTGACAAGAGCGGCACCGAACGCACCTATGTCATTGACACACTGCAGGGAAACCTCATCAAGCCAAAGAAGAAGAAAGAGATGGCCGGGTCGGAGAAGGGAAAACTCCTGCCTACGGACATCGGCATTGTAGTGAACGATTTTCTGTTGGAAAACTTCCCGGAGATCATGGATTACAACTTCACCGCCAAAGTTGAACAGCAATTCGACCGCATCGCCGAAGGCAAGGAAGAGTGGAAAGCCATGATGAAGAAGTTTAATAAAGACTTCAGTCCGGTTGTAGAATCGGTGATGAAATCGCGTTCAGAGCATAAAGTTGGCGAACGGGAACTGGGCAAGGAGCCGGGCACCGGAAAGCCTGTGTTTGTGAAGATAGGGCGCTATGGCCCGGTCGTTCAAATCGGCTCTGCCAACGACGAGGAAAAGCCGCGCTTTGCACAGCTACCTAAAAACATGAGCATGGAAACCATCACCCTTGAGGAAGCCATGGAATTGTTTAAACTTCCACGCAAGGTGGGAGAGTTCGAAGGCTCAGAGGTTACCATTGGTTCCGGACGTTTCGGACCCTATGTGTATCACAACAAGAAATATGTGTCGCTTCCCAAGACCGAAGATCCCATGTCCGTGACGCTCGAAACAGCCATTGAACTGATAGAAGCTAAGCGCAAACAAGAGAAAGAACGTCACATCAAGGCTTTTGAGCAAGACGACAAAATGGAACTGTTGAAAGGACGCTACGGTCCCTACGTGGCCTACGACGGCAAGAATTATCGCATCGACAAGAAGCTGCATGAACGCGCATTGGCCGGTGATCTGGACTTTGAGGAATGTATGGAGATCGTGAAAAACGCTCCGGAACCCAAAAAGAGACGTAAACGATAGAGCCATTTCCCGCCTCAAGAGAGACGAAATGGAGACCGGACAAGAATACGGCCGTCCTGATATTCACCAAAAGCCATCCCAATGTTCGCTAAGAACAGATGCGGAGAAATAATGAAAAAAGAAACCACATACACTGCAAACACGTCATCTGCTCCATCGGAAAGCTCCTCCTCCGGAGTTTCCGGGAGAAATTCGGGTGGCTTGAAGCAACCGTTTAGAATCATCATTGTCGGCTATATGGGGTCCGGAAAGACCACCGTGGGCAAGGCTTTGGCAAGAAAGACCGGCATTCCTTTCTACGACCTCGACTGGTACATAGAAAACAGGATGCATAAAACCGTGAAACAACTGTTCGATGAGTATGGCGAAGAAAGATTCCGAGTGATCGAGAGAAACATGCTGCACGAGGTGGGAGAGTTTGAGAACGTCATTATCAGCTGCGGAGGAGGAACGCCCTGTTTCTTTGATAATATTGAATACATCAACCAACAGGCAGAGACCGTATATCTGAAATGTACCCCCGAAATTCTCTATAAACATCTGAAAATGGGCAAGACCGTAAGACCCCTACTGCTCAATAAAACGCCCGAAGAAGTGAAACTGTTCATCAATAAGCAGCTTAAACAACGGGAGGTGTATTACACACAAGCTAAACACACAATAGATGTAACACTGATGGACTGTTATGACAAGATAAACATTACCGTAGCTAAATTACAAGAAGCCATCGGAATGGACCGATGACATCACGGCAACGAGACTATAAGATTTACTTTTCACCCTTTTACTTTTTGAATCAGCTCTATGAAGAAGTGGACTATTGAGGACTCAGAAGAACTCTACAACATCAACGGTTGGGGTACCTCCTACTTTGGTATCAACAAGAAAGGTGACGTCTACGTGACGCCCTGCAAGGACAATACACAAATTGACCTTCGGGATGTGATGGACGAACTCGCCCTTCGGGACGTCACGCCACCCGTGCTGCTGCGTTTTCCCGACATTCTCGATAATCGAATTGAGAAAACGGCATCATGCTTTGCAAAGGCCAAGGAAGAGTATGGATTCACGGCTGAAAACTTCGTAATCTACCCCATTAAGGTGAATCAGATGCAGCCTGTGGTTGAGGAAATCATATCGCACGGTCGCAAATTCAACCTTGGACTTGAGGCAGGCTCCAAACCCGAACTCCATACCGTAATATCCGTGCAATGCCAGAGCGACGCCCTCATCATCTGCAACGGGTATAAGGACGAAAGCTACATTGAGCTGGCACTACTTGCCCAGAAGATGGGGAAGCGCATATTTATCGTTGTGGAAAAGCTCAACGAACTCGATATCATAGCTCGCGTGGCTAAGCGCCTGAAAGTACAGCCCAACCTTGGCGTTCGAATCAAACTTGCTTCATCGGGATCAGGGAAATGGCAGGAAAGCGGAGGAGATGCTTCTAAGTTTGGATTGAATTCCTCAGAACTGCTGCGCGCTTTGAGAAAATTGGACGATATGGGTATGCGCGACTGCCTGAAGCTCATTCATTTCCATATCGGAAGCCAGATCACCAAGATACGTCGCATCCAGACTGCACTGCGGGAGGCTGCACAATATTACATCAACCTGCACAAAATGGGGTATGATGTGGACTTCGTAGATTGTGGCGGTGGACTCGGTGTAGACTACGACGGCACACGCAGTGCCAACAGCGAAAGCTCCGTAAACTACTCCATTCAGGAATATGTGAATGACTGCGTAGCAACATTCGTAGAAGCTGCCGACAAGAACAACATCGAACATCCCAACATTATAACAGAGAGCGGACGCAGTCTTACGGCCCATCACTCTGTGTTGGTCATTAACGTGCTCGAAACAGCATCCCTGCCTGAAATGTCGGAGGAGTTCGAGGCTAAGGAAACCGACCACCAACTGGTGAAAGATTTATACAATATATGGTGTAATCTCAGCCCTCAGGGAATGCTTGAAGACTGGCACGATGCCGAGCAAATACGGGAGGAGGCTCTCGAACTGTTCTCTCATGGCATCGTAGACCTGCAGACACGGGCAGAAATAGAGGCCATGTATTGGAGTGTATGCCACGAAGTGAACACTTTATCCAAGAGCATGAAGCACATCCCCGATGAGCTGCGCTCGCTCGATAAACTGTTGGCCGATAAATATTTCTGCAACTTCTCCCTATTCCAAAGTCTTCCCGACTCATGGGCGATAGACCAGTTGTTTCCCATCGTGCCAATCCAGCGTCTGAACGAAAGGCCCACAAGGAAATCAACATTACAGGACATCACCTGCGATTCTGACGGCAAAATCACAAACTATGTGTCCGACGGGCATGTCTCAAACGTGATTTCCCTCCATGCCCTCAAAAAGAACGAGCCGTACTATCTGGGAGTATTCCTCGTAGGCGCATATCAGGAAATTCTCGGCGATATGCACAATTTGTTTGGCGACACCAATGCCGCACACATCAGTGTGAAAGATGGGAAATACAAAATTGACCAGATATTCGACGGCGAAACTGTGGAAGAAGTCCTGGAATACGTACAATATAATCCTAAGAAACTTGTCAGACAGCTTGAGCAATGGGTGACCAAAAGCGTAAGACAGGGCAAAATATCCATTGAAGAAGGAAAAGAATTCCTGAGCAACTACCGCTCAGGGCTCTATGGCTACACCTATCTGGAATAAAGCGTAGACTATTCGGAATTAAGGAGCAACCATTTAGAATAACAGCATTTGCCATTGAGGAAAAACGGGCTACCCGTCATGTTGCCCACCAATCACAATCATCATGAAAGAAAAAATCACCATTGTCAAAGTAGGTGGTGCCGTCGTTGAAGACGAAGCATCGCTGGCCACACTTCTCAGCCACTTCTCAGCCATCGAAGGACACAAAGTCCTTGTACACGGTGGCGGCCGACGCGCCACAAAGATCGCATCGGCCTTAGGCATCGAAAGCAAAATGGTGAACGGCCGACGCATCACTGATGCCGATATGCTCCAAGTGGTGACAATGGTGTATGGCGGCCTGGTCAACAAGAACATCGTTGCACGTCTGCAGGCTGCCGGCGTGAATGCGCTCGGTCTTACCGGTGCCGACATGAACGTTATTCATAGCCATAAGCGTCCGCCGGTAGCTCAACAAACGGAGGATGATGGTCAAAAATACATCGACTTTGGATTTGTAGGCGATGTAGATCATGTTGATAGCAAGATGCTCAAAACCATAATTGACAACGGCATAACGCCCGTTATGGCACCCCTGACCCACGACGGACAGGGACAAATCCTCAACACCAATGCCGACACCATTGCTGCAGAAACGGCCAAAGCTCTTGCCTCGCTCTACGACGTAACCCTCATCTACAGCTTTGAAAAGCCCGGCGTACACGCCGACCCTGACGACGACAGCAGCATTATCCCGACCATTACACGTGACGACTTTACGCATTATGTGGCTGATGGCACCATTTCCGGAGGAATGATACCCAAGATCGAAAATGCCCTTCAAGCCGTAGAAGCCGGCGTGGCGCGCGTGATCATCACACTGGCAACCGCTATCGACGGCAAGCACGGCACTGTTATTCAATCATGAAGAAATTAAGTTTCCGAAACGATATCCTTCCGCTGAAGAATCAGCTCTACCGCCTCGCACAGCGCATTACGCTCGACAGTGCCGAAGCAGAGGATATCGTACAAGAAACTCTGATTAAAATATGGAATCGCAGAGACACGTGGGACGAGATCGACAACATGGAAGCCTTCTGCTTTACCATTTGCCGCAACCTGTCGTTGGACAGCATCAAGAAGCGCGGAAACCAAAACGAATCAATAGATCAGGCACAAATTGATCATCCGGACAACGCCCTGACGCCTTCCGACCGCACCATACAGCGGGACGAAGTGGCATGGGTCAGGCAGATTGTAAACAGCCTTCCCGAAAAACAACGCAGCTGCATACAACTGCGCGACTTTGAAGGCAAGACCTATAAAGATATTGCACAGATACTCCAAATTTCGGAAGAGCAAGTCAAAGTAAACATCTTCAGAGGACGTCAAACCATCAAGCAACGATTCCGGGAAATCGATATGCACAAGCTATAGATAGGCAAAGAATATATATCCTACATCTGTTTTCCCATTTGGAAAGCAGGCTGACAGACGATACTGCTCTATATTTGTTTTTGTTTCCGCTTGCTCGTCATTACCCACTTCACAAACAGGAACACCGTTACCACATAGTTGGCCAAAATCGCCATTCCCAATTTATCGACCAAGCTCATGGCATAAAGCCTCATTTGCGATATTGCATTATTGTCAGACTTGTAGAGTCGCAGATCGAAACCGGCAAAGTCCCACAGCGCATAGTCCACAAGACCTAAAGCTGCCAAAAGAGACACTCCTACTATGATTTTCCATCGTTTCATAAGCTTCTATCCTTTTGTTTCAGGTGGTCAGTATGACTTTCCACCATAAATTCAACGTATTTGATATGGATACTGCCTTTACATCCTTCGCTCGAATGGTCGAGTTGCGCCTTTTCCGCTGTATTCCATCAGATGCGACGTGCAGTCGGGAACATCAGTCCAGCTTCTTGCTCTCACCAAACTCCTTCGACACATAATTGAAAAGGCTTTGGCAACAATCGGCCGAAAACTCCAGACCGCACGCAATCAGCTCATCCCACTGCTCCCCAGTCAGTCCTCTTTCAATCCGGTCGCGCGTAATGCCGTGTTTCAACAGGCCATAGATAAACCCGGCATTGAAATTATCGCCGGCGCCAATGGTGCTCACGGTGTCTGTCGGCTCCACCTCATAGCTGCGTTTCAATCCGTTTTCTGCCCTCAGCTCTACCGGGCGGCTGCCCTGTGTATAGATAAACCGTTTGCAATAAAACGATATTTCCGAATTGTACACCTTGTCACAATCGGTCAGTTTATACAACACCTTAAAATCTTCATGACTTCCTCTCACGATGTCGGCATACTCCAGATTTTCCAAAAGATTAGGAGTGATTTTCATGATCTCATGCTGATGCGATGCCCTGAAATTCACGTCGTAATAGATGATGGCTCCATGTTTTCGGGCATCCTCAAGCAATGCTGCCATCTGCGGACGTATCACGGGATTGACCGCATAAAAAGAGCCAAACACAACAATGTCGTCTCGTTGTATCTCAGGATAAACAAATTCGAGCCTGTCGTTAGGGTGGTTCTTATAAAAGATATATTCCGCGTCGTTGTTATCATTGAGAAATGCCAACGAAATGGGCGATTTGGAGTCGGGAAAAACATTCACGTTGTCGGCGTTTATACCGTTTTCGCGCAGGAAAGCAATCACCCTCTGCCCCACACGGTCATTGCCGGTCTCGCTGATAAACGAGCCGGGAACACCGGCCCTGCCCAGTGATATCATTGCATTGAATGCTGAGCCGCCCGGGTAGGCACCAATGGGTTGCCCATCCTTGAATATAATGTCGAATACACTTTCGCCAATTCCAATTACCTTGCGCATACGTTCTTGAGAATTTAAAAGAGTGAAGGAAGCTAAAGAACAGTGTCCAATCGGTATGATCATACGAAAGAAAAAGCAATAGCAGGA
>CALKIW010000188.1 GCA_937995875.1 uncultured Bacteroidales bacterium
GAAATGATAGGTACCGCTGGGCAGATTGTCGGCCAAATGCATATGTTCATGAAACATGGTCTCAAGCACATTGGTGTATTTGGCATCGGTCCACGTTTGGTGTGCAGAAGCCGCACCGGCTTTCTGTTTGATGGCGACCTCGATTGATTTGATTTTGGTTGTGGAAACAATGCTACATTCTATGTGGAAGCCTTTGCCTGCAGTGCCTTTCTTGGAATTGTCATGGCCGATTTCCACATTGCTGAATTTTACGTTTGCCACATCCGAATCATCATCGTCGCTGCATGAGGTGAGCGACAGTGTAAACATACTGAAGAGCGCGATGGCTCCCAAAAAGATTTTGTTGTTCTTCATTTTTGTTGTTTCTGTGAGGCGGTTACCTCAAGTTTATAAATAACTATTCAAGTTATTCTAAAAATCTGCCGTGACCATCAGCGACACATTTCTTCCCGGCTCAGGTATGTAAATGAGTCTGTAGTAGCTGGTGTGGTCATAGTATTTTCTGTTGAGCAGGTTGTCGGCATTGAGGCTCACCTTCAGTTTGCCGTGTCCGATCGGAAAAGCCTTTCCCGCCGTCATGTTGAGTGTGTAATAACCGGGGGTCGGCTCTTCGGGCGGCACAATATCGTTCTGCGCACCCACAATGTGAACATTGAGAGCCACGAAGCCCTCTCTGTCGTGTTGCCTGTTGAACAGGTACTTCAGTCCGCCGTTTGCAGACCAAGGCGTAGAGAAAGGCAGCGTGTACCCCTTTTTCTCACCCGACTTTTGCTCTGCGTGAAGATATTCGCCCTGAGTTTCAGCTTCCAGACAAGGCAATATCTTCCAATTTATCTTAACCTCAAAGCCATATCGCAACACGCGGCTCTGACTGTAGTTGTAGAGCTGCAATCCCTCATAGAAGTGAGACGTGGGATTCATGTAGATATAGTTTGGAAAATAATTCAGGTATGGGTCCACCTGAACCTCCCATTTGTCATTGTTCCAGTTGATACCTGCATCGAGTTGATACGATTCTTCGGGGTCGAGTCCGGAATTTCCTTTCTCATATCTGAATATATGATAGTTCACACCATCGGCACCCAGCTCCTTGGGAATGGGTATGCGGAAACTCTTGCCGATGTTGGCTTTGAACATCCAGTTACCCAATGCGTAATTCATGCCTGCAGACCACGTCAGACTGTTGAACGTGCGACTGATATTGCCCGACCGCTCTTTGTATGCCGAGTCAGTGTCGTTGATAGGCGTCAGATACCAATCGTTGTAACGGTGAATCTTGGTATGCGCATAGTCATAACGCATCCCGACATTCACGGCAAGGTCTTTGTTGATGGCGAAACGGTCGTAGGCGTATGCGCCCAACGAGACCGTCTCAAAGTCGGGAATGATGAAGCCCCACCCCCGTCGGCGGTTGTGCTGATATTCTGCATTGACACCAGCTTTAAAATCATGTTTCCCAGCAATGGGTGCTGCCATTTCCAAATTTGCCGTATAGGTGTTTTTATTAAATTGTCGCTCCAAAGTGTTAGAGGGTTTGGGCATATATCCATGCGATACCGGCTCCGAAAATTCTTTTCTTACATTGTTCTGATAGGCCAAGATACCCTTTAAAACCAATGGGCCGGCCTGATAAACCGAATGGCTCGACACCTTCAGATGGTTTACGCTCTGATAGGGCAAGTCTATGTCACGGCGCGAACGGTCATAGTCGAGTTTTGAGTTTCTGATCTCCAACCCATGTGCATTGGCGAAGAATCCGCTCTTGGTATACGAATTGGAAAGCTGAAAATCGGTGCGCAGTCGATACCCCGTGTAGCCCAAAGTAAAGCTGCCGTCGAGCTCTTTGCCGGCCGTGTTGCGCAGGCGCTTGTCGTGCAGTCCTATGCGATAGGAATAGTAGGAGATGGTGTCGGTCGTAACCTTGTAGTCGGCATAGTCGATGGCTGTGAGGTTGGTGCGCCAGTAAAACCTTTTTCGGCGTCCTTCCATCTTGGCCGACAGTCCCAACGATTCGTTGTTGGAGCGTGCAAACAGCGACACTCTACCCTGAAACGGCTTGGTGGGGATATAGTTGGAGTAAAGGTTGATGACACCTCCTATAGCGTCCGATCCATAGAGCAGTGCTGCCGGCCCCTTGATAATCTCTATACGATCGATGGCAAACTGGTCTATTTCCAACCCATGATCGTGTCCCCATTGTTGTCCTTCATGCTTAATGCCGTCTTCCGCCACCACCATACGATTGAATCCCAACCCTCTGATAATGGGTTTCGATTGTCCGGAGCCAATGCTCATGGCCTTTACACCGGGAATTCCCTGCAGGCTCTGCACGAGGCTTCCGGCAAAATTCGTGGTCAGATAGTCATGGTCGATCATCACGCTATTGACAGACGATTGCATCTGAAAATCCCTTTTGTTGTTGCCAACGATTGTCACGCCCTGTAACGTCATACCGGTATCAACACATACGGTATCAGTAAACAATGGCGAGCCCTTCGTGTGGGCATTATGGCCGTGAGCCACAAAACCTTGTACGAGAGACGGTGACAACAGAACAAAAGTCATTAAAACTTTAGTCATTGTCGAAAATAAAAAATAGTAAATGTATGCAGCAGACCTATGCCAAACCAGTGATTGCTGTAAAATTATACCAATCCTTTGGCTCGGTGAACATATAGTTATCCCTTTCTTTGAATAGGGCTGCGAATTTAAGGGAAAATTTCCTTAAATATGATAAGGGGGCGCCCGGAGGCTTACAATGGTGAGTTCTTCAAAGCTGTAACGAGCCTTGAAGAAGAAAACTGCGACAATACTCGTCACTGCCAAGACGCAGTTGAACACAATGTTCTCGGCCTTGTTAAAAGAGAAAAAAGCAAAGTGACAGATTGAACAGCTATCGACATTGTGGCTGGCAGCTTTCGTGTTGCAGTTTTCGGCAAGATCGTGAATGTTACAAACGTGAACGGCCTTGGTAACCATTGGCATCATAAAGAGTGCCAACAGCAACCATGCGATGAAAGTCCGCTTCGTGTTATGTTTGTAATTATTCATCAATTCAATATTTGGCTGCAAAAATACAAGGTTTCCGTATATAAATAAAATAATAACATAAAAATTAACCTTGTTTAGGATTTTCATTTTGCCGACGGATTCCCATTAACAAGAGTACAATGCTGTTGCCGGTGTCTTATGCTCACCCCACACCATACCACTTTCCCACTCTTACCGCCTCTGTTGGTCTTTCCATCCAGTTACGTTTAGCACTTCCAACCTAAGGTTGCAACCAAGCTCTCTCTTTATATCATGGTAGACTCAATTATTGATATGAGAAGGGGCTGCTGCGTCCTTCGTATGTTCCGTTTATAGCTTTCACCATCTTCCTCTCTCCCGGAGATGACCATGAACATCGCTTCTTGTAAAACCGTATTTTTCTTTACAAACACCCTTATAAAATTCGCTTATTTCAATATAACTTTGCTCTCGTCCGAAATTCGACAAATTTGCGACAATTCGTAGTTTGTTGATTATCAACGCATTATACAAGAACGCCTTTCCGAAGCATATTTTGCAATTCGCGGTTGCATATCGAATGGCCGGGCGGGGAAGCCTTAACCGCAACGTCGATGAGCCTTATCCGCGTCGCCACTAAGGCTTAACCACACCACCGTCAAGCCTCCATCACGGTGTGTCGAAATTCAGAGCATACAAAACGGACCGTTTTCGGGTTGAGCGAGCGGACAGCAAGGCCAAAAACATAGCCCTTTTTGCGCTGGATGCCTCCAAAATAATCACCGAAAAACAGGATTTTTATTTTACACAAAAAAGGGATTCGGGAAGCGTGTAAAAGGTTATCAAGTATGCACCGGATTCATTCTATGAATGGGTGTTTGGTATTCGTTCGTATGATTTTAGGCATTTTCTTGGAGATTCTAAAAAAATCTTCCGACATTTGCCTAACATTTCTTGAAAGAGGTGTCGAGCGAAGATGACCGATTATCATCATGGATTATCTAAATATTGACGACATCAACTTTTTAACGATTCCGCAAAATTTTTGATTCATCTAACACGTTGTTTTTACCATGTCAAAGAAGAAAAAGAAAAAAGGAACTGTACAACAGCCAGCTCTGTCTCCCGCAAAATATCTGAAAGAGAAGGCTCGGTCATTAGCGATAGGCAAATGCTATGTTAGTGAAGATATGCAGGCTTGCGGCGAAGGTAATGTCATTGTGACTCGCATGCACAAGAATGGTAAGGTGAGCATGGGCGTATTCCTTGTAGATATATTTTGTCTTGGCGTCAAGGATGCGTTCCACATGTTCCGTATGGAGGAATATGAATTTGAGCACTTGGAGGAGAAATTTGCCGCAACGAGAATCAGGGAATGTAGTTATGAAGAAGCTCACAACTGGATTTATGGTGCCATAGCCTTTGCGGAAGAAGGCGGTATCAAACCCCACCCCGGCTTTACACTTGCTCAATATCTTTTGGAAGAAGACACGGACGATGTGCCGCTCATTGAATATGATTTTGGAAAAGACGGCAAACATTTACTTATCGCCAACAGCCAATCAGAAGCCAGCAAATATGTGCCCACACTGAAAAAGAATCTGGGCGACAATTTCGAGGTCTTTATCCGTGCAGAAGATGATGAAGATGAATATGACGAGATCGACCCCGATTTTTTTGATGATGATGACGAATTGACATCATTCGACACGGATTGCAGTGATAGTCCCATGCTCAAATCTTATGGGCCGGATATGAAATATACTTATGTCCACCCTGACTATCCACAGATATTGACTGTGGAAAACCAATGGGTGCTTGAGGAATTGCTTAAGCCGGAAAACGCACTTGGTCTGAAAGATGCAGTCATTGACAAAATGCTTGCCCTGCCGAAGGAGTCGTTGCGCAAAGATTTGGAGAATATCATCATGTTCTATATAGGTGTGACCTGTGATGAAATCCCACAAGAACTTGAAGAAAATTATACCGGAGTGGTGTCTAACGCAACCATGATGTTGGCTGAGGTTGCAAACGACAGCACCAGTTTAGACGTTGTCTTGGAATTGCTCAGACAGTCTCCCGACTTTTACGACTATCATTTTGGAGACGCTGGACCAGAGATAGTGGTACCCACATTATATAAATTAGGACAGCACAGACTGGACGTGTTGATGGATTACCTGAAAGAAGAGGGACTTTACACCTATGCCAAGATAAACGTATTGAAGATTGGTGAGGAAGTAAACTTTCACAATCCGGACCGGCGTGAAGAAGTATTAGACTGGTATCACCGGCTCATTCTTTTCGCCATTGATGCACTTCCCCAGTCTGTATGCTGTGACGCAGTAATCGCAGGATTCTTGGTGAATTATGCTGTTGATATGGGTGCACGAGAACTTTTGCCCAGCCTTAAAGATTTGTTTGCTACTAATATGGTTGATATTGAGAGTTGCGGCAGTTGGGAATCCGTGAAACGTGAACTGAGCAATCCAGCCTTCCAATCTTACAGAGAAAATTCCGAACTGGATATTCACAAACGTTTTAAGCATCTCGCAGGAATGTTTAATTGATGAACAGCACATGAACTTCATGCCATACGTTTTGAGCATTACCGGCTCCGACAACACCGGTGCTTCCGGAATACAAGCCGACATCAAGACCATATCGGCTTTAGGAGGCTATGCTCTGACGGCTCTTACCACAGTGACTGTGCAGGATGAACAGGGCATACACGACTTGCTCAACCTGCCGTGCGACATCGTTGTCAGGCAGGTAAGGGCCATCATAGAAGACTGTCGGCCCAAAGCTGTGAAGGTGGGGATGGTGCGCGATGCCGACACCATTGCGGCCTTAAAAGATGAAATTGTGGGGTGCACTCACAAAGTGATGGTGCCGGGAATCGTGACTTCTCATGGCAAACAACTGATTGGCGACGAAGCCATCAGTGCATGGAAACAAAAACTCATTCCCGAAGCCACTGTGCTGCTCACACGATGTAACGAAGCGGAAGTCTTACTGGGCAGACCCATTGTCTCAGATGACGACATACTGGAGGCGGCTCAACATTTTACCGACATGGGAGCACAGGCAGTGCTCATACGCGGCGGGCACCAGACCGAAGGCCGGCTCACCGCCGTACTGATGGCGGAGGAAAAGTATCAGTTTTTCAGTTCGCAAAACACTGAGGGATGGCAACGGCACGGCGTGGGCGGAGCACTGTCGGCAGCCATTGCCACGCACCTGGCTATGGGCAGCAACATCACAACAGCCATCAGCCGTGCCCACGACTATCTGCACAGCCAAGTGGTGTATGCCGTAGACAGCAGCATTCAAGGACACCGACAAGCTGACCTCTACAACCAGTTCATGGCCCTCATCGCAACGCATTATCGTGAGGCTCACGACGTGGCGTTCTATGCCGATCGTCTCGCCATCACCCCCCGTTACCTCACACGCATCACGGCCACGATAGTGGAGAAAACGCCCAAACAGGTTATAGCCGACTACATCATGCGCGAGGCCTCTACCCTATTGGCTACGTCAAGACTTACCATCAGCGAAATCGCCACCAAGCTCGGCTATTCGTCACTCCCCGTGTTCAGTAAGTTTTTCAGTTCACATCAAGGCTGTTCGCCCGTAGAATACCGCAACCGGATGAGCCGCTTGTGATTTTCGGCACAATGTTTATCGATTTGGGAACAGAAAATTGTCTGTTTTCATTTTTATATATAGCTTTGCGGCCAATAGTTTTTAATCATTAATAAAACAATGGAAGACAGAACAACTCTCAACCGCAATTTGGCACAAATGCTCAAGGGCGGTGTTATTATGGACGTTACCACCCCCGAACAGGCACGCATAGCCGAAGCTGCCGGAGCCTGCGCCGTGATGGCTTTGGAACGCATCCCTGCCGATATACGTGCCGCCGGTGGCGTTTCGCGTATGAGCGACCCACACATGATCAAGGGCATCCAAGAAGCCGTGACTATTCCGGTAATGGCCAAATGCCGCATCGGACACTTCGTAGAGGCACAGATATTGGAAGCTATCGAGATAGACTATATCGACGAGAGCGAGGTACTGTCGCCTGCCGATGATGTTTATCACATCGACAAACGCGAGTTCAAGGTGCCGTTTGTGTGTGGAGCCAAAGACTTGGGCGAAGCCTTGCGCCGCATCAACGAAGGAGCCACGATGATACGCACCAAAGGCGAGCCGGGCACGGGCGACGTGATACAGGCCGTGCGCCACATGCGCATGATGCAGAGCGAGATGCGCCGACTGGTATCGATGAGCAAAGACGAGCTTTACGAAGCTGCCAAGCAGCTGCGTGTACCCTACGACTTGGTGGAGTATGTGCACGAGAACGGCAAACTGCCCGTTGTGAACTTCGCTGCTGGTGGCGTGGCCACACCGGCCGATGCAGCCCTGATGATGCAGCTTGGAGCCGAAGGCGTGTTTGTGGGCAGCGGTATATTCAAGAGCGGTGACCCCGAAAAACGCGCACGTGCCATCGTGAAGGCTGTGACCAACTACGACAATCCCGAAATGCTTGCCGAGCTGAGCGAAAATCTCGGAGAGGCTATGGTTGGCATCAACGAGAGTGAAATTCAACTATTGATGGCAGAACGCGGAAAATGAAAATAGCCATTTTAGCATTGCAAGGAGCATTTGCCGAACACCGGCAGATGCTCTCGCGTTTAGGTGTCGATTCGTTTTTAGTGCGCAACGCGTCCGATTGGGAACAGCCCAAAGACGGACTGATCATTCCGGGTGGCGAAAGCACCACAATGATGCGGCTCGTGCAAGATCTTGGGTTATACGCCCCCATCAAGCAAGCCATTGAGCACGGATTGCCCGTGTTTGGTACCTGCGCAGGCCTCATCATGCTCGATGCCGACCATCTGGGCACCATGAACATTGTCGTGAAACGCAACGCCTACGGCCGGCAGCTGGGCAGTTTTGTCGCTCAGGCAGACATTAAAGGCATTGGCAATATGGACATGGTATTCATTCGTGCACCGTATATCAAGCAGGTGGGCGAAGGATGTGAAGTGCTGGCCACTGTAGACGGAAACATCGTTGCTGCCCGACAAGGCAACCAACTGGTTACGGCCTTCCATCCCGAACTGGGAGAAGACACCCGCACACACGAGTATTT